>DAOVMD010000063.1 GCA_030630935.1 Candidatus Mcinerneyibacteriota bacterium
AAATATAAATGTCTATTTTACCATAATCATATAATTAATTTAGATATAATTCTGAGTTTAAATATTTATTTTAGCATTCATTCTACTCTTTTAATAATCCCAGTTATCATGTAATCTCTGTTAAAAACCTAATTTTTCTTTTATTTGTTTGATTTTTCTCTGTGTCCTCTGCGGTGAAAATTATTCTTTTTGTTTTTGTTTGCTTTTATTTTTATTTTTAGCGGTGTGTTCAGTGTGTTCAGTGGTTATTTTTTTCCTTTTTCTTAGCTTTATGGAATTAAACTCTAATTTACTTCGGAGTGGTAGTTCTCTGTTTAAAAATCATTTGATTTTACAACATCAAAATGCTAATATGATTCAATAGAAAAAATTAACATATTGACTTAGTAATAACTGTTTTTTTTGAAAACCCTATATATTGGGGGAAAAACCTTCAGTTTATTGCTTTTTTATAAGGAAATCACGTCATTTCCCTAATTAAATTAACCCAACTCTGTATAATTTGAAAACTCCCCTGCCAGAATTTCTCCGAATTAATATTAATCCCTATTTTATTTAATAATATTGATGGTTTCTCCGAACCGCCTGCAGCTAATATCTTCGTAAATTTCTTTACAAACTTCGTCCCTTCTTCCTTATAAATTGAATATAACGCTAATGAAAGGAGGTCCCCGAAATTATATGCATAGCAATAAAATGGCGACCAGAAAATATGAGAGAGATATGGCCATTCATATTTAAATTCATTTGTCATTGACACAGAATTTCCAAATTGTTCAAGTTGAGTCTTCAGATAAATATTACTAAGTTCCTCTGCAGAAATTCCCTTCGGGATCAATTCATGTGCGAGCAACTCAAATTTAATAAAGTAATTCTGTCTGCTAATAGTTGAAAAGGATTCTGCAACTCTATCAAAAAGTAATGATTTCTTTTCGTCTTTATCATTTATTTCGTCAAGTAATCTTTCGAACATTAACATTTCAGAAAATGTAGATGCAGTTTCTGCTAAAGGAAGCGGTTCATCCTGGACCAAAATAGAATGCTTCTTTGAATACATTGCATGTACCCCATGCCCAAGTTCATGTGCCATTGTCAACATTGCCCCTGTGGTCCCTGTATAGTTCAACAAAATATATGGCGTAAATTTTGAATTAATACTTAAACTGTATGCCCCTGAAATCTTATGTTTCCTTGGATGATAGTCAATATGGTTATCATCAAAAATTTTCCTTGCATTTTTATAAAAACCGAGGTCAAATTCTTTAAAAACTTCTAACACCTTTCTTTTTGACTCTTTAAACGTATACTTTTTTTCCTTCTTCTTAATTGGTGCATAGATATCATATCGTCTCAGCTTCTTTTGTTTAAGCTCACGGGCTTTGAGTTTGAAATATTCCTGATAAATAAACCTGTTCTCCGTACACACTTTCGTTAAAGTCTTAACTGTTTCATCTTCAACAAAGTTCTCAAAATTCCTAAATGAAATAGGTGAAGGATACTTTCTAATCTTAAAGTTATCATTCCAGTCCCTAACAAGTGATTGATAAATTGTATATAATTTATTAATATTTTTTTTATACTCACCAAGTAAAGATTTATATGCAGACCTTCTAACATCAGGATTTGGACTCCGTATGAAAACAAAAAGTTCATCTTCAGAATTTATTACTTTTGGTTTCCCGGTTCGTGTAGTCTTAACTTCAAATCTGAAATCATTTAGTAGCATTTCATAAAGTTCAAGCAAGGGCTCTTTTAAATATGTATCCTTCCGGGATATAATTCTCTCTATCTTTTCTGATAAAGTAAATTTCCTTTTCTTCTTAAGGTTTTCAAAGAAAAATTTCAATTCAGGCATGACCTTGAATAATCGCTTTGCATTGGCGTCATCGAGTCTCTTCATTCCCTTAATCTTTAAACCCATTAACCAGCTTGTTAGAATAAGCTCAATATCATGTACCAATATTTCTATCTCTTTAACTTGACCTGTAAAATATGAACTCCTATCCTGATTAATATGTGTATCTGAATATAATTCTGCAAACCAGCAGACCCTCTTTGACTCTTCCAGCAACTTTGAAAAAAGAGCAATTTCTTTTTTAAAATCCTTTTCTTTAATCTCCGGAGTAAGATTGGAAATACTGCTAAGACAATCTTGTAACCTTGATTTTATATTCTTATGAAAGATATCAAAATCCGACTCCTTCATTACGTCTGTTAAACGCCAGGTGATACCTTTTTTCTTCATAAACTCTCGCTTTTACTTATCTATATCTATTAATAAATATTTCTTGTTTCCCATCTTTAATTTGTAAGCATATTCAATCTGGTTCTTACCGCTAACTTTATTCACCTTTAAAAATGCATCTTCACAATCGCACATTTTATCAACAAGGTCATGGCTCGCTTGCTCAATTGCAACGATATCTGTTGATGCAAGAATTCCGATATCTTTAATAAAAGGTTTAGCTGCGTTTGACACACAGTCACAATCGGGAGAGATATTCGCAAGAACATTAATGTAAACCATATGATGATTCTCTGAAATTACCTTTGCATATTCAACTAATTTCTCAAGAAATACTTCATGTGTTTGATTCTTAGCCGGAACAGTGTAAACTTTTTTTGGACATACTGCAATACATTTTCCGCAGCCGATACACTTACTTTTATCAATTTTAACGGGTTTTAATGTAATTGCATTGGGTGCACAGGCCTTGAGACAATCTCCGCAGTTAATACACTCTTTGCCATTATAATCAGGAATAAAAGCCCTATGCATCGCTAATTTCCCTTTCGGTGTGGCGAAACCCATCGAAACATTCTTAATAGCTCCGCCAAAACCTGCGGATTTATGACCCTTAAAATGTGAATAGATAATAAATGTATCATATTTATTCATAGTCTTCCCAACTGTCACTGAAGTAAAATACTTTAAACCCTTTGCTTTAAGCTCAACCGCACCAGTCGAATCAAGAATGTCAATTGGAGCGAAATCAAATCCATGTTCCTTAGCAAGCTTAATGTGGCTATCGGTATATTTTCTCTTGCTCTCGTAAAGAACGTTTGTTTCAACTAATGTTGCATTTATTTTTTTTGTTAATCCCTTGATCAATTCAGGATCTAAAAAATACCTGTTCCCCTCTTCCCCAAAATGAACTTTAATCCCTATCTTATCTCCCTTGACACTATCCTTAATCTTTTCATAAATTTTCAAGACACCGGCTGAAGAAATATCCTTTGTGAAATATACTTTGCTGACTGGCTCAACCCCCTCCCAACAAGATGGTCCAACATGAAACAAAGTTACGAATACTACTATTAAAAATAATAAATAATTCTTTTTCATTACTTTTCTCCATGGTTTTACAAACCTTATAATCTTAAAATGTATTATAATTTAATATATTGAAAATGTCAAGTAAATTTGAAAAATAATCTTTAAATAGGGTGCCGACCCTTTACTTTTTACCTAATAATTTATTTGGTTTTTTTCATAACTAACCGTATGCTCGCAAATATTTTCCGGTGCCACCCTATTACTCGGTGCTAATATTTTTATTTAAAAAACTTAGGCATTCCTTGTTAATTATTATAAATACCATTATATTCGCAAATATTAAACTTTATTCATTACTCTTCGAGTCATAAGTCATAGGCCGGCACCCTAACAATGGCAATTTTTTTAATTTTTTTCTTGACATTTAGTAAAAAATGTGATAGTATTAAATACTAAAGGGGTTATAAAAGTTCTTTACTAAATCAACAAAGTTTTTGAAGGAAAAAATCTCCTAGAAATAGGGGAGGAGGAAGGATATGTCAACATCCAGGAAGTTGTTTTTGTTAGTTTTAGCTGCATTTTTATTTATCTTTGCAGGTTGTTCTCAAACTGACCTGCTGCCGACAGCACCGGTAGTAACCGAAGAAGAACAAATGTTCACACAGGGAACTTCGGGGTCATTTTCAACTTATTATAACCAACCACCAAAAACCAAATACATTGACTTAAGAGTAATTGATTTCATTGAAAGCGCCAACTCCACCATTGACATTGCCATGTTCAACATCAATCGACAAAATGTAATTAATGCTTTGATTGCTGCTAAACAGCGTGGTGTAAATGTGCGAATGGTTACAGAAAATGATTATTATACACGTGCAACATTTAAGCCGTTTTACGATCAAATTGAAGCTGGCGGTATTCCTGTTGTCCCGGATATCGGAACTGCCTTGATGCATCATAAATTTATTGTTGTTGATGGTCAGAAAGTTTTAACCGGAGCATATAACCTTACAGATGATCAAACCGAAAATGATAAGAATATGATCATTACAATTAATTCATCACAGTTAGCAGGTTTTTATTTACAGGAATTCAATCAAATGTTTGTAGATAAAAAATTTCATGGGCAGAAAGAACATATTTCCGGTTCATGTTATGTTGATGGTTGCCTGATTGAAGTTTATTTTTCACCAAAAGTAGGAGCATTAAATGCAATGGGGAATGCAATTGAGTCTGCTGACTCTAATATTTGGTTTGATATATTTACATTTACCTCAGACGATATCTCCGCTGCGTTAATTCAGGAATATAATTCCGGGGTATCAGTAAAAGGAACATTTGATAAATGGCAGGCAGGCAGTAGGTATTCTGAATATTTACCAATGTTGAATGCAGGAATCCCCGTCAAGAGAGATACTTACTCCGGTTTCCTCCATGAAAAAATTATGGCAATAGATGCTTATACTTCGAAAGATCCGATAGGAATTATCGGTTCATTTAATTGGACCGCTTCAGCAGATAACAGCAATGATGAAAATCTTTTAATAATTCATAATAGTTTTGTTGCAAATTCTATTCGTGGGCAGTGTGTATATGTTTATAACAATTGGGCACAGTAAAAGTTAGAATAGGATAAAATAATTTAAAACCCGGTTATTAATTTAGCCGGGTTTTTTTTGCGATGAATTAGGATTATCTATATCTTCAGATAATATATCATCTTTTAATTTTCGGATAAATATCCCCATCTCTTCCATAATTTTATCGTGATCATTCAGGTGTTTAAAATCATCAACCTTTTCAATAATAATATTTTCCAGTTCAAGGAATTTTTTCTGCCCTCCTTCATCTCCAAGCTTTTCTCTTAGTTCGGAAAGGAATCCTTCATCCTCACATAACCGTTCAGCAGACATCTGCTTAATCATCTCCAAATCTATTCCCATTACAATTTCTCCTTTTTGAAATCTATTGTCAGATTTAGTTTTTGAAAGTTTATGAATGTGCTTTTCAAGCCAGCCTATTTTTACATCCTTACGCGCATCAAACTCAGGAACATACGGTTTAATATCCAGCAAAGGAGTCTCATCAACAATATCTAAATCCATAATATATAAAATATTTTCGACTACTTTTTCAAGTCGGACAATTGAAATACCGATAGGATTAGGACGGCTTGGTCCTCTTATTGAAAAAATTCCACGCACTTCATCATCCATAAATGGCTTGGCTTTTAAGGATACTTTTTTTACACGGTGAAAATAATAAATTAAAATAATATGAGAAAACCCGTCTAAATCTTTTAACCCCTCAGCATATTTCTGAAAAACTTCAACCGTTCCGGAAGTTCCTTTCGCAGCAGATGCCTGAATAGGAACACCCTCTGTTTTCTTAAAAAAAGAATGGATTACTCCAATAGGAGTAAATTGAATGTTTTTCATTAACTTATTTTAAAGTTTAAAGTTTCTTTAACATATCAATCCACGTTCTTACTAATTTGAAACTTCCCTGCCAAAATTCCTTAGAATTAATATCAATCCCCATCTCTCTAAGAAGTCTGGAAGGTTTCTCGGAACCACCTGCGGATAAGATACGTTCAATCTTAGGGATGAATGATTTGCCTTCCTGTTTATATATTGCATATAATGACATCGATAACAACTCACCAAAATTATAAGCATAGCAATAGAAAGGTGTTCTGAAAATATGTGGAATATAAGTCCATTCATACCTGAACTCATTCGGGATAATAATTGAACTACCAAATTGTTCCTTTAGATTATCATAATACAAATCGCAAAGCTCTTCACCTGTTACTCCTTCGAGTATCTTATTATAAGCTGCAATTTCAAATTTTACAAAATAATTCTGCCTTAGAATGGTAGCAAAAGACCTAGCAATTTTGTCAAAAAGAAAAGCCTTCTTAGCTTTTTTATCCTTTAATTCAGATATCAATTTATCAAAGACCAGCATCTCCGAAAAAGTCGAAGCGGTCTCTGCAAGGGGGAGAGGTTCTGATCTAACTAAAATAGATAATTTATTTGAATATAAAGAATGAATTCCATGACCAAGTTCATGAGCCATCGTCATCATATCACTTGTCTTGCCATTAAAATTTAATAGAACATATGGTGTAATCTTTGGAGTTACAGTTGCACAAAATGCACCGGAACGTTTTCCTTTTCTCGGATGGGAATCAATGTGATGCTCATCGAAAATCAGTTTTGCCCTGTTATAAAAACCCGGAGTGAAATTCTTAAATACTTCAAAAACTTTCTTCTTTGCTTCTTTAAAAGTATAATTTGCTGCACCTCCACCAATCGGAGCATATATATCATAGCGCTTTAATTTTTTTATCTTAAGCTCTCGTGCTTTTAACCTAAAATATTCCTGAAATACTGTTCTGTTCTCTGAGCAAACATCCATTAATGTCTTAATAGTTCTATCTTCAATATTATTTGAAAAGTTCCTAATTGAAATGGGCGATTTATATTTCCTTGCGGCAGCATTATCTGACCAATCACGTACCACAGCCTGATAAATATTAAAGAGTTTGCTAAGATTCTTTTTGTACGGACTGAACATTGCTTGATATGCAGCCTGGCGATGAGCAGGATTATTACTGCGAATATACTTTGAAAGTTCAGAGGCAGAATCAACTTTCTTTGGCTTTCGGGATTTTCCAAGTTTGAGCTCATAGGTAAATTCGTTAGTAATCATACTGTATAATTGTAAGAGGGGGGACTTTAAATTTGTGTTTTTCTTCGTAATAATCTTCTCCTCATCCAAGGGTAAGGAATGCTTCTTACTCTCACGTAAATGCTCAAGTAAAAAACTGAATTCAGGAAATGCCTTAAATAACCTGTCCGCATTTTTCGTATCCAACTTCTTTAAACCCTTAACTGATAAGCCCTTGGACCAGCGTTCAAAAATAATTTGAAGCTCAGCTTTCTGAAGAGAAACATCCTTTGATTTACCCTGATAATAAAGAGTTTTATCGTCATTAAGATGAGTAGTAAAATAGATCATAGAAAAATCTGTGACTCGATAAGATAATGCAATAACCTTTTCAAATTTCTTAATGAAATTCTTGAAATCTTTAACTTTCATATTGGGAGAAAGTAAATAAATTGCCTTAGAAAGATTCTTTAGTTCTCTTATTGTTTTTTTATGGAATGAATCAAAATCTTTTTCTTTTATTATATCATCAAGATTCCACTTGATTGCTTCTTTTCTCATTGGCAACCTCTTTTTTTAATTAGAAAATTAATTATATCACTTTTTATCCCTTTTCCGGGGAAACAATTCCATAAAGGAAATTTTCATACTGTTTTCTTTCACCATAATACATTCTCAGAACTGGCTCCTTATAAATAAAGCCCTTTCGTAAAAACAAATTTACTGCATCACGGTTAATCGCGGGGACTCCAACATTAACAGTTTTATGCTGAAATCGTTTAAGAATCGAATTAAGCAGAATCTCGGCGGAGGTGGGAAGTTCAGAAATAAATAATGAAATATTTACATGTCCCTTATTCCCAGGGTGAACAATTGCATAAGATTTTATCTTTTCTTTCTGAAGAATAAATACCGAGTTTTTAAACTCTTCCAGATAACGACCAATTAAATTAGACCTTGAAATTTTCGTCATTTTAAAATCAAACTCAGAGATACCATCAAAATTCAAAGGTTGATATAGCATTGTGTCGTCAGACTTTGTTCCATGTTTTTTCACGAAACGTAAAGATAAATATTTATCTTTAAAGCCAAGACTACGATACATTTCAACCGCATTAAATACGCCATCAAGTTCTATTGTTTTTATGTTCTTATCTTTTAAATGATTAATCGCATATTCTAATAATTCACGACCAATTCCCAGGCGTCTAAACTCATCCTTTACAATTAACATTCCCAGAAACGCATAGTCGTCATAAGTAATTGTTGAAACAATACCTGCTCGCTCACCATCTTTCCACGCGATAAAGCAGCCATTAGGCTGAAGTGACAATAATCTCTTTAAATCCGAATCATTGTATTGCCATTTCTCATTCTCAATAAGACCGAGTGCAAATGGAATGTCTAAATCCTGCATTAATAAAATTTTTAACATTTTATCCTCCTGAGTTAATTATCTTATAAATTTTAGTATATCATATATATTAACTTTTTACAACTATAAAATTTTATTTAAGTGGGAATAACAAGAACAACTTGGGACATTCTGTTAATGAAAAAAAGTAGCATTATTGATAAAACCTTCTTCTGTCTCCAAAGAAATGTATTTCCCGAATTTATCAAGAGTGTCCCATTAATCACTCATTACAAAAGAAAACAAGAAAAAAATTCACAGGGACAATAGCATCGCTTCGCTCTGCAAGTAAAAATTAATAATTAAGAATGAATAATGCTTTGCTTTATATATAACAATGCAGTAGGGGTTAACGGCGTTAACCCTGATCAAATGAACTTAATCCTCCCGTATGAAAACATTAATCAGATTTTTGTACTTTACAGTAGGGGCTACCGGCCGGTCGCCCTGACCGAACTTAATAACACACCCAAAAGAAATAAAAATCTTTACATTATTAATAAATCTTTTTTAAATCGTTTACGATTCTTACGAAAAACTATTCATTCCAAAACAAGCGAACTGTATCCCAAACAAAGTAGGGGTGGGAGTTTATCCCGTATTTGCTGTGGTACGGGAGCGTTAATCCGAATCTTTTGAACATAATTCTTCGACATAATCAGGGAAGAAACTTTTTAACCATCTAAGACATAGAGAAAGGGATAAAGGAAAAACAAAGATTAAACCTATTGACTTTTTAGAATTTTTCAAGTATAATATTAATATGAACAGACAATTAAGAAGATTGAAGAATATAAAATTAATAAAATTATTGGACCCGATTAAATGTATGTAAGAAAAAAGAAGTCGAAGCCCTATTCACTTTTGAGAAAAGTAATAATAACAGTAGTTATAGTAATAATAGCAGTTATTATTTTCAGTATTACTTTTAATATTATAAATTCTACAAGATGTTCAACTTTTGTTAAAACTTTTGGGGGTAAAAAAGGAGATTATATCAAATTGATTTTACAAACAAATGATAAAAAATATATTTTATTTTCAACAACACTTTCTAATGGAAGTGGTCAAAGCGACATTCTAATTACTAAAATTAATAATAAGGGTGATAAAATATGGGAAAATAAATACGGATGGGAAGGAGATGAAGCGATAAGAGATGCTATTCTTTTACCTGATGAAAAAAGTATGATTATTTGTGGTTCTACAAGTTCTTTTGATGATGGGTATTGTGATGGAATAGTATTTAAAACTGATCAAGATGGTAAAATTGTTTGGAAAAAGATTATTGGTGATAAAAATATCGATGAAAAAGCATTGAAGATAATTAGATTAGATGATGGAAACTTCCTGGTTCTAGGTGGATTTTTTTATAAAAAAGGAATGGGAATGTTTTGGATCAAAATAGATATAAATGGTAATATTCTTTGGTTTAAAAAGAAAGGTAATAATAAATATAATATTAAGCCTTCTTCAATAACAAAAATTAATGGAAACAAATATATTTTAGTTTCTACAATTATAGAAAAAGGTAATAACCAAATTTATTTATTGAAAATCGATTCGAATGGAAATGAAATAGAAGAAAAAATATTAAATTTTAATAAGAAATTATATATACAAAATATGATTTATAATTCCATAGAGAATACTTTTCTAATTAACTCTTCTTTGGGACAAAACATTTATTTATTAAAGTTAGATGATAATTATAATATTATTTGGTCAAGGTTATTCTCAGAAACACAAACAACATGGGGTGCTTCAATGATCAAATCTTCTGACAATAACTATGTTATCACATGTGGAAATAAAGAACAAAACGTTTTATTATTTAAAATAGATAATAACGGTCAAATACTTTGGTTTAAAAATTATTATAGAAATAGTAATGATGAAGGGAAAATTGTCCTTGAGACTTTTGATAAGGGATATATTATTGGAGCTTGGACATATTCTGATAATAATGGTTATGATATATTAATAATAAAAACTGATAATGTCGGGAATTGTCCTGAACTTGATTTAAAGAGTAAATAATAGGGATAAAAGAAAAATATCTACAAAATATAACCAGGAGTTTCCCCAAAAAATTGACCCAAAATTCTATAGGTATTGTAATATAGGGAATTAATTGGTTTTCAGAAGTGAGAAAGTCTATTTTTGAAAAAATGTGGATACTTTTAGCTCTTTAGAGTTATTATTTAGAACACGTTTTTAAATAGAAAGAGCTTCAGCTCTAATGTGAAGAGCCCCGGATTTCAATCCGGGGAACATGTAGCACCCACAACACCCGGGACTTCAGTCCTATT
>DAOVMD010000206.1 GCA_030630935.1 Candidatus Mcinerneyibacteriota bacterium
GAAAGTTAAGTCTCAATACAAATGTGCCTATAAGATTGGATGAAGTTTGTTTTTACTATTAAGTATTCACGATTAACTATTCACTGCTCAAACAACAGAGTTGCTTGAGCATGGCATTTGAACAATTGAACTATAAGACGTGCCGTGGCACGTCTCTACAATAACATTTAAACATTTTTTAACATTTAAACTATTTAACACTTTAACTCTTTTAGTTCTTCTAATTTCTTGACATTAATATATCAGTATGGTATAATTTAAAGATAAATATAAAGGAGTCATTAGATGGAACATGTTAAATATATATTACTATTTATAATTCTATTGATAGGTTTGTATACACTGATTACATACATTTCAAAGTATGTTACCAAGCGAAAATTAGTTGCTGTGTTAAAGACTGCAGCAGAGATGCAAAAAATAGGAGATTTATCCGGTGCTCTTGAGCATCTTGAAACTAATTTAAATGTATTTTCATTTAAAGACCCTATATTTGCTTCCTATATATCATTTCTCATTGCAAATCAGAAGTATGATAAGGCGAAGAAGATAATCAAGGAAACAATTGAGAATCCAAAGGAAGAGTTTGCTGCTGTAAATATGCTTGGATATCTTGCCACAATTGAGGAGGATTTCTCTACTGCAGAACAGCAATACCTTCGTGCGTTGGAGCTTGATCCTAGTAAGAAGAAGGCAATCTATACTAACCTGGCAGTAATTTATGCAGAGCAGGGGATCAAATTAGATAAAGCTGCTGATATGCTGAATGAAGTATTAAGCATTGAAGATGGTGCGAATAAGTATCCTGTTTATGTAAATCTTGGTTATGTATTATATAAAAAGAAGCAGTTTGAGGATGCGTTAATTAACGAGAAAATAGGTCTCGAGCTGATTCCGAAAGGAGAAACATTTGATAGTATCCGGGCATTTGCTCATTTCATTATAGGTTTAATATTAAAGAATCAAAACAAGAAATCCGAAGCCAGGCCTGAATTATTAATTGCCCGGCAATTAGTGAGAAATCCAAAGTTTAGGATTAAGATACAAAAGGAGCTCAGTGAACTATCGTAATATCTTAAATCGAGTAATTACATTATTGTTATTATTTCTGTTTTCCAATCAAGTATTTGGAGATGTTGAAAAATTAGAAGTACCACTTGATGAGACTGTAACTAATGCAATAATCAATATTGCATCCGATCCAGTTTCAAAGAATTATTATGAAGATGTAATTTTTCAAAGAGTTAAATATTTAAATTTTTTCAAAACAATATTTAAGAAAAACGGGATTCCTGAGGAATTGGTTTATCTCAGTGTAATTGAATCCGGTTTAAATCCTAGAGCTCAATCCCCGGCGGGAGCAGTTGGCATTTGGCAGTTCATGCGTCCTACTGCGGAAGGTTTAGGACTGAAGGTTAATTTCTGGATTGATGAGAGACGGGATTATATTAAATCAACCCGGGCAGCTGCAATTTATCTGAAGGGCCTTTACAATTCTTTTGGTTCCTGGGAATATGCTCTTGCAGGATATAACCTTGGCGGGAGAAAATTAAAAAAAGCGATTAGAGAGAAAGTAGGAGAAGATAATCTTCAAAAACTAAATATCCCCAGGGAAACAAAGAATTTTGTAACCGGCTTCTATGCAGTGTTTCATATTATTAATAATCACAAAGCTTTTGGATTCTCAGGATTAAATCAAAATGATAAATTTCGATTTGAAACTATTGAATTTAACTCAGTTGTTGATTTGAAATTCATTGCATCAAATCTTGGTATTTCAGTAAAAACTCTGAGGAAACTTAATCCCGAATTAAAGTTTGGATTTACTCCACCTGGGAAATACTTACTGATTATCCCGCAAAAGAAAAAGAAATTATTTTATAGAAACCTTAAAAAAGTTAATATAAAAAAAGAGATGTTTGAAGGTAGTCATATAATTTTTCATTTAGATACTCTTATTTATTTTTATAATAACTATGGAGTTTATAAGAATTTTTATCACATGATACTTACTAATCGGAATTTTTTTTTAAGAAGGAAGACTTTATTGATTTCATTATTAAGAGATTCTCACTCTGAGAAAAGAGTTAATGATGCTGCTGATTTAAAGCAATCAGAAGTTGCATCAAAATTGAGAGATGGAGATGCTTTAAAACTTGAGGTTAGGGAGAATATTCTCCTCAAGGATATTTTTATTTTTTTTGACGAATAAAAACCAGGAAGGTAATAGATATGATAATATTAAAGATTTTTGGAGCTTTATTTGCCGTAGTTTTAATTTTTGTGGGCTTAATGTTTTTAGTTGCGACTGCCTCAACTGCTGGGTTAAAGATAGGCGGAGTCTTTTTAATCATAGCTGGAATCAGTTTTTTTATAATAATATTTAAAGGTTCCAAATCAAGCGCTTCCGGTTCTGGTGAGGGTGATGTTAAGATTATTCATAATGTTACAGTTGATCTTCCGGAAGATGCAAAGTTAAAGGAGTTTCTTTGCAAGAACTGTGGTGCTTCAATAAAACCTGAGAACTTAAAATTTACCGAGGCCGGGTCAATCATGGTGACCTGTCCTTATTGCAGTACTTCTTACGAGATTCAAGAGGAACCCAAGTGGTAGTTAATAATTAAAAATAATGTTCTTTAAATAATGTTATAATATTGAGAATGATTACAATTTTATAAGATTAGATTTCCGCTTTTGTGGAATGAGATTCTTATGAAGAAGATGGAACTTTCATTAATTAATTCAAGGAGTTTAATTATGGGACTAAGGGAATTTTTTATAAAGGCCCCAGGTGTGAAGCCGGGTTTATATGATTACATCGGCGAAGGTGATTTAGAGAATTATAAATTACATCTCAGGGTTGAGCTTGATGGAACCGGGATATTAATGGTTAATGCTTCGAGAATTATTCATTGTAATGAGACAGCAGTTTATTATATATATTGTATATTTCAGGGTATGACGATTGAAGAGATTATTCCATTTGTCAGAAACAATTTTAAAGGTGTTAAACCTGAAGAGATCCGGAAAGATTTTAACAGGATTAAAGACATTATAATTAATTTTTCTAACACTGAAGATGTTTGTCCTGTTACATATTTTGATATTGAAATGATTGAACCTTTCACGAAGAAATTATCCGCACCTTATCGTATGGATCTTGCTCTTACATATAAATGTCAAAATAAATGTACACACTGTTATTCATCCAGTCCCCGCACTGCAAAAGAATTGAAAACAGATGAGTGGGTCAGGATAATTAAAGATTTATGGAATGTAGGGATTCCACATATCGTTTTCACCGGTGGAGAATCAACAACCCGTGACGATCTCCCTGAATTAATCCAGGCAGCTGAGGAAATTGGGGCAATCACCGGACTTTTAACAAACGGTCGACGTCTTGCAGATAAAGCTTATTTAGATGAACTTGTTTCTGCAGGTTTAGATCATATTCAAATTACACTTGAATCTCATGAAGAATCTATTCATGATAAAATGGTGGAGTCCCCCGGAGCATTTAAGGAGACTCTACAGGGATTAAAGAATGCAATTGAAACTCCGATATATACAATTACAAACGCAACGTTAACAAAAATAAATGCAATTGAATTTCCAACGACAATAAAATTTCTAAAAGACCTTGGGGTTGAAACCTTTGCATGTAATGGTATCATTTATGCCGGTAAGAGCGAAGGGTCCGAGCTCGGAATATTTGAAGATGACCTTGAACCGTTAATTACTCGAATCAAGGATAAAGCACTTGAGCTTGATATGAGGTTTATGTGGTATACTCCTACCAGGTATTGTCATTTCAATCCTGTTAACGAAGGGTTGGGTGTCAAGAGATGCACTGCAGGACTTTTTAATATGTGTATTGAACCGGATGGCAATGTAATTCCGTGTCAATCATATTATAAACCTGTAGGAAATATCCTTACCGATAGCTGGGATTCTATTTGGAATAATGAAATTGTAAAATCAATCAGAGACCGTGCCTGGATTCCTGAAGAATGTAAGGATTGCCCTGATCTTTCACTATGCGGAGGTGGTTGTCCTCTCTATAATGAAACAGGGAAGTTGATTTGCGATAGCATTATGGGAGATGGCTAGGTAGTGAGTAGTGAATAGTGAGTAGTGAAAAGTTGATTAATGGAGAATGTGATATGCTTAATAAAATGATTTCAATATTATAACATGGAGGATTATTGATGAAGCGTAGATTTGTTATTTTATTAATATTGTTATGCGGCTTAGTTTCATTTACATCAGCCCAGGATTATTATTTCGGTATTCCAAAGTACACAGTTGATGTATATATTCAGAAGGATGCTTCAATTGATATTGATTATAATATTACATTTGCTCCTGTAAGGGATTCCCATTCCGTTGATATTGTTGATATCGGATTCCCTACTACGGCATATAAATTAAACAGTATCAGCGCATCAGTTGACGGGCATGAAATACCACGGAGCAGCATCAAGACTTCAACATATATTGATATTGGAGTTGAGATTCATTTGGGTAGTCATACAATAATGCCGGGGGATCAAGGAACTTTATTCGTTCATGGTAATAATCCTAAAATGGTTTTTCAAGATAAAAAGAAGAATGATTATGCGAGTGTTGAGTTTGTCCCGACTTGGTTTGGGAGTAAGTATGTAAGCGGATATACAAAATTAACAATCAATATCCATTTCCCCGCAGGTGTAGGTCCGGATGAAACCATTTATCATTATTATGAATTTACTAATACTTTCAGGGATAATCTTAACAGGATAACTTTCTCCTGGGAATGGGATAATGCAAGGATGTCTGATCAATATCGGGTAGGGGTTTCATTCCCGAAAAAATATGTTGATAGGATTTATAAAAAGAGTGCAGGTGTTCATTTTAAGAAATTCTTTTCAGGATTATTTGGTTTTTTATGTAATCCTTGTATGTTCATTTTTTATTTCGTTGGTTTTGCAGTTGGGATTGGTATCTGGTCATCTAAATTTCGAATGAAAAAATACCTCCCGCCATCATTAAAAGTTGAAGGTGTGGGAATAAAACGAGGATTAACCGCAGTTGAAGCTGCAATCCTTGGAGAGATGCCTTTGAATAAAGTAACATCAATGATAATCTTCGGGTTAGTTAAGAAGAAAGGAATAAAAATCAAAACCTTCAAACCCTTAAATTTAAGCAAAACTAACATTAAACACCCCTGGTATGATTATGAAGAAGATTTCCTGAAAGCAATTAAGGAGAAGACAGGGAAATTAAATAAAACGGAATTAAAAGATTTAATGGTTAAACTTATTAAGAAAGTTGCAAAGAAATTAAAAGGGTTTAACTTAAGCATGACCAGGAAATATTATAAGTCAATTGTCAGCAATGCCTGGCAGTTAGTGAGAAAAGCCAATATTCCACAGATTCAATCTGAAACAATTAACCGGAACTTAGAATGGCTTCTTATGGATAAGCATTTTGATGATAAGTTTAAAAATATTCCATTTGAAAATATATATGTGCCTTCTTATTGGTATCATCATATTCCATATCGCGGTGGCGGTCAGTCAACAGGTGATATGGTTAAGTTCCCGAGCTTGGACTTTGCAAATGATTTCGTGAAAGGATTTCAAGTTATGTCCGATAATATTGTTTCGGATGTTCAAGGTTTATTCTCCGGTGTTACAAAGGTTACAAATCCACCGCCAAAACCTTCGTCGGGCGGATATAGTTCTTCAGGTGGTGGTTGTGCGTGTGCGTGTGCGTGTGCAGGTTGTGCGTGTGCTTGCGCCGGTGGTGGTAGATAATCTATAAGGTGATTTAATATAAATAAGCTCTTTGACATATTAATTTAAAAATAAATTACTACTGATCACACTGCTCAATCAACTCTCATATACCAAATTGGATATACGACGCAGTGTTGTTTGAGCAGATAATAGACCCAGAACCACGCATTTCATTAGGGTATCTGGGCGCGGAAGCAGACGTTTTATAAATTGTAGAAAGCAGAAAAACCTTTAACCACTGAACACACTGATCACACTGTAAAGATAAAGAAAAACTTTTAATCACGGATCTCACTGATCACACTGTAA
>DAOVMD010000471.1 GCA_030630935.1 Candidatus Mcinerneyibacteriota bacterium
ATAATTAATAAAAAGTAAAGAAAAAAAATAGCATCGCTTTGCTCTGCATTAAAGAGTTCAAATGTTCAAGTGTTCAATGCATGCTTCGCATACGTTCAAATGTTATTGTAGAGACGTGCCATTGCACGTCTCGATGAAATAATATGAAATCAAAAACAAAAAACATAATTTTTTAATTATCTTTTCGAAGACCAAAGCATTGTATCCCAAACAAAGTAGGGGCGAAGGGCCTTCGCCCGAATCGAATGGATGTAATTCTTCGATATAATCAGGGAAGAAACTTTTTAATCACCAAAGACATAGGGAAAGGTAAAAAAATAAAAGAAAAAGAATTGTATCACTACGCTTGTCGCAGGACTTTTATCTATAAAACGACTGTTTCCGCACCCTGCACCCAAGCGAAGCAGTGGTACAGGGTCTGTTCTCTGTTCTCTGCTCTCTATTGAAATATATTTGACATTAACAATTAAATATGATATAATTTCTCTTGTAAATTTTATAAATAAAAAAAGGGAGTAGAGGTTCTCTTCCTGCAGAAACTCTACTTCAATTCATTAGGAGTTTGAAGTGATAGAAGAGATAAAAAAACTTTTTGATGCAGCAGTTAAGGTTAGAGAGAATTCTTATTCACCTTATTCAAAATTCAAAGTCGGGGCTGCACTTGAATGCGAATCAGGGGAAATTTATACCGGAACAAATGTTGAGAATGCGTCATTCGGAGCAACGGTCTGTGCAGAGAGAATTGCCATATTCAAGGCGGTCTCAGAGGGTGAGAAAAAATTTAAAAGGATTGTACTGGTTGCAGATACTGAGAAACCTCCATCACCTTGCGGAGTCTGCCGTCAGGTAATGTCTGAATTTAATTCAGAGTTAGAGATTTATATGTGTAATTTAAAAGGGGATTGTAAAAAAGTTACACTATTGGAGATTTTTCCTGAACAATTTAGATTATGATTGGATCAGCTTTTAACTATTCACAAAAAACTATTAGTCTATATATTCATTATCCATTTTGTAAAAGACTCTGTCCGTATTGTGACTTTTTTAAGGTTCAATATTCAAAGGATTTAGAGAGGGTTTATATAGATGGTCTGAAGAAAGAGTTTGAAGTATATAATGAATTAATTTTAAGAAATTATAACACTGCAACAATCTATGTTGGGGGAGGAAGTCCATCAATTGCATCCCCGGAATTTTTTAATTTTCTCGAATTTCTAAATTCGAAATTAAATCTTTGTGATAAGCCGGAATTTACAATTGAACTTAATCCTGAAGATATTAATGATAACTTAATCTTAAGACTTGCAAATTCCCCGATAAATAGGCTAAGTATCGGGGTGCAGAGCTTGGATGAGGATGTTCTGAAATTCCTCAGTAGAGAAGTGAACTTGAAAACTTTTAAGAATAATTTTGAGAAACTAAATAAAATTATTGAGAATATTTCGTTTGATATACTATATGGGTTTCCTGAAAAACTTTCGGAAAATCATATTAAAAATTTTTCAAATATAAAAGATTTTAATCTTAAACATGTTTCATTGTACTTCCTGACAATTTATGAAGGAACTGCTTTTTATAAAAGATTTCAGGAAGTTTCACACCTCTTAAACGATGATGAGATTTATAAGAAATACTTGAAGTTTATTGAACAATTAAATGTCCTTAATTTTAAACATTATGAAGTTTCAAATTTCGCAAAACCTGGTTATGAATCCCAACATAATTTACAGTATTGGTTGTTCCATAACTACCTGGGACTCGGACCTTCTGCATCATCAAAAATATTTTCTGCGCACTGGAAAAATTATAATGATTTAAATACTTATCACTCAAGCCTTGAAAATGGAAACTTGTCTGTGGCAGGGTTTGAAATGCTAACCCATAAACAATTGGTTTTTGAAAGATTATTTCTCTTTTTAAGGTTAAGACGAAAAGTTAATAAAATTTGGTTAAACGATTTAACAGGAACAAATCCTGAAAGATTAAAGCAATTTTATATAGATCTAAAACGAAATAATTTAATCGAAGATTATGGAGAGGTTTTTGAACTTACTGACAAGGGACTTATGGTTTCGGAAGAAGTATTTTTAAGATACCTAAAATAGAGAACAGAGAGTAGAGAACCGACCCAGAACCACGCACTTCGTTAGGGTATCTGGGCTCCGGAACAGTTGTTTCATAGATAATCGTTTATTTGTCATTGCGAGCGGAGCGCGGCAATCTCGTGGCATTCGAAGACCCAAGAATATTTTATTAATAATGTTGCTTGAATAGAGAGCAGAGAGTAGAGAACCGAGAACAGAAAAGAATTTATCTTCATTTGGTAATTAAGGATAATTAAAAACTTTACAATAAGAAATATCGCCTTACCAAAGCATTGTAATATATAATGCAAGTAGGTTTATCAATTAATAATTATCAATGGTTATTGGCAAGATAAAAGGAGACCACTTTTTTATTAATATAGAGAGCTTCAGGAATGTTCATAATATTAACAGCA
>DAOVMD010000394.1 GCA_030630935.1 Candidatus Mcinerneyibacteriota bacterium
ATACTAATGTTTTTAACAACTAAAGTATTTGGAGGAATTTGTGGCAGACCTTAGTATTGAAATCAAAACCAATAATATAAATGCGAATGTTAGTCTTATTATTCTATCCGGGTTTTTAGACGCACATACCTTTTCAAGATTCGAGGATCAACTGAGAAACCTAATTAAAGATGATAAAAATATGATTGTTGTTCAGATGAAAAACTTGGATTATATATCCAGTGCCGGACTCGGAGTCTTTATGAGTGTTATCGGAGAAATAAGACAGAAAGGCGGAGATATTAAATTATCTGACCTTAATTCAAAAGTTTATAAAGTTTTTGACCTATTAGGTTTCACAAAATTATTTCAGATCTTTCCTACCGAGGAAGAAGCAATTAAAGCATTTTAGGTTTTTAGCTTCGGGGTAAAACGTGAATTCAGATATTTTAATCACAGGTGCTGCAGGTTTTATAGGATCAAATTTAACTTCCACATTATTAAAAAAGGGCTTTAAAATCACCGGTCTTGATAATTTCTCAAAATACTATTCAAGGAAAATTAAAGAAAATAATCTTAAACCTCTTTTAAAAAATAAAAACTTCTCCTTTATCAATCTTGATCTTGCAAAGAATTCTCTCGTAAAAAATATTCCTCCGTCACCAATTGTAATTCATCTTGCTGCCCAGCCCGGAGTAAGGGCTTCCTGGGGAAAGAGTTTTAATATTTATACACGTGATAATATTATTGGTATGCAGAATATCCTGGAATGGTCAGTACAAAATGAAGTCGAGAGGTTTATTTTCTCGTCGTCATCTTCAATTTACGGAGATACCGATATTTTACCTATGGATGAGAGAAAATCATCACTTAATCCTATTTCACCGTACGGTTCAACAAAACTAATGGGAGAAAATCTCTGTTACATTTATAAAAAGAATTTTGGACTCAATACTATTAATCTTCGTTTCTTCTCAGTTTATGGACCCGGGCAAAGACCTGATATGGCATTCTTCCGAATTATCCGGGCTGCATTAACAGGGAATGAATTTATTCTATTTGGAGATGGAAAACAGACTCGGGATTTCACCTATGTCAAAGATATTATTAATGGTATTGAAGGTGCACTAAAAGTAAATATTAAGAAATACTATACCTTTAATTTAGGCGGTGGTCACCGTGTTAATATGAACCGGGTTATTGAATTAATTTCTACTATTTTAAAGAAAAAGATTAACATAAAGAAAATAAACTTTCAAAAAGGTGATGTCAAAAATACTCTATCTCGAAATACATTAGCGAAGAAGTATCTTGATTATAAACCATCTTTCAGTTTGAAGGATGGATTAAAAAACCAGATTAAATGGTTGAAAAATAATTTAAATATACTGAGTTAAATATGAAAGAATTAATTAAAAAAATTATCCTGGAAAGTATATCATATAAAGAAGAATTTTTAAACTCAGACCATTCTACCTTTATTGAAATGATCTCCGAGATAACTACAGTACTTAAATCCGGGAATAAACTCTTGATCTGCGGAAATGGCGGATCAGCAGCTGACTCCCAACATATTGCAACTGAGTTCGTGGTAAGGTTATCTTCAAAATCTACCGCCCCGCCGCTACCCGCAATTGCTTTAACTACCGATTCCTCAACCCTGACTGCTGCTGCAAATGATTTTGGATTTAAAAATATTTTCTCACGACAGATAGAAGCCTTAGGAAATACCGGAGATTTCCTCCTGATGATTTCTACAAGCGGAAACTCAGAAAATCTTTTAACAGCTGCTGAAACTGCAGAGAAATTGAATATTAAAACAGGAGCCTTTCTTGGAAAAACAGGCGGGAAATTAAAAAATCTTGTTACCTACCCTATACTTGTTAAAGGTGAAAATGGAACTCGAATTCAGGAAGTTCATATTCTACTTGGACATATCCTTTGTGAACTTGTGCAGAAATCCTTCCAGAAATAGTTAAAGAATTATGTCTCTTTCAAAAAAAATTGTAAAAGGTCTAAGCTGGGATTTTATCGGTATTACAACGATTAATATTATTGCAATTCTTACGTCAATTGTTTTTGTTAGAATTTTAAATTCGGAAATTTATGGTGTCTTTGTAATCCTCCTTAATTTTTATCAGCTGCTTGTTCTATTCACTTCGTTTGGGTTAGATACTACTTTGTTAAAATATTACTCTGAATGGAAAACTTCTGAACAATATAATACAATTGTCAAGGTAATTAATTTCATTGTAAAATTTAGAGCGGTAATTACTTTAATTCTTGGGATTATATTCTTAACTTCGACAGGGATGATTACTGATTTTATAATAAAAAAACCTATTGAACCTTTGTTAATAAAACTGATTGGAATATTTTTCATTGTATCATCTTTCCAGGGAATTTTCCAACAGATTTTAATAGCTGAGTTTGAACAGAAATATATAAATACAATTTTGGTTACCTTCTTCCTGCTTAGATTTATCGCGGGTGTAATTCAAATTACATTCTTCAATGGTGGAATAAAAGAACTGATCCTGATATATATCCTTGCTCAGGCAGGATTAGTGATCTGCATGTTTATTAGAATGCTGCATTACTACAAACTAAATAAATTCAAGAGCGATATTTCAAAAGTCACAAAAGAAATTGATGCAAAAAAAATATCTTCCTTTGCATTCTTTGCATACCTGATTATTGTTCTCGGTTATGTATTTGGAAAAGGAATGGATATTTTCTTAATTGGAAAACTCCTCGAAGATACCAGAGAAGTAACTTATTATGCCCTGGCTCATGGATTTTCATATATGATAATTTCGTTCTCGTCAAGAGCATTTTCAGGAGGGATCCCCCTATCAGTCGTTGCAAAACTATATACTGATAAGGATTTCAATGGACTTAGAACTTTCTTTACCGGGTTCTTTGAAGCATTATACTTCTTTATAATTCCAATGGCCGCAGGTGCATGGATGTTAAGATTCGAAATCGTAAATTTCCTGTACGGAGAAGGCTTCGAAAAGGTTGGGGCAATAATTGGGATATTCCTGATTACTATGATATTCTTGAAATTCTCTTCAATTACTTCAACTTTTATTATTGCAATGGGTTGGGAAAAGAAATTGGTGGTTTCAAGATTAATACTTGGTGGAGTGAATTTCACTTTAGATATTCTTTTTATCCCGAAATGGGGAGCGCTCGGTGCAGTCCTGGCATCTACAATCGCCGGACTTTCCGCAGGAATTTATGAAACCATTTTATTCTTCATTTTATTAAAACCAAAATTCCCGTTTAAATTCATATTTAAAACTATCCTGGCGACCAGTATAATGTGCGGCGCGGTCTATTTAATAACAACATTTTGGCTGGATTCATTTAATAAAATTAATATATTCATTATTGCTTTAATCGGGAGTAT
>DAOVMD010000211.1 GCA_030630935.1 Candidatus Mcinerneyibacteriota bacterium
GGTTTCATAAAACTAAAGAGAAAATATACTTTAAATTAGATAAAAGTATAGAAAAAATTATAAAAAAGGAAAAATATAAAGAAAGTATCAAAATAGGTTTGAATGTTGCTCTAGGTAAAAAAATGTTGCATTTGATGTATAAAAATCAAAACTGGTTTAAGAGAAACATTAAATTTATTATAACAAAAAGTAGTTGGCATTTAATTATGGAGAGTTTTCTTTTTTTTAATAATTATGCAATTAAAGATCATTATTTATTACTTAGAAAATATGAATTATATAAAAAATCTATTAAAAAACCATTTGAAGAAAAGAGTTCAAATAAAAGACTAGTTCATCAAATATGTATTGGATATTTAGAGGGAGATGAAGATATTTCAAAAGAAGAAAGTACAATATATTATTTATTAAAACATGGGAATCCTCAACATATTGAAGAAATTGTAAATCATTTTTGGTCTCTCTGGGATAGAGATAAAAATAGTTCTGTTTATGAAATGATAAAACCATTATGGAAAAGATTACTTAAAAAAGGAAAAGATCCTAAATATGTGGAATCAATTCAAAATATTTTCTTTTGGTTATCCCTTTATTGTTATGCGAGTGAAGATAATAAAATTGATGATGAAATCAATGAACTATTATTGGAATCAATTAACTATTTAAAAGAAGATTTTGATCAAATACAATTATTAGATTACTTCGAATATATAATTGGAAAACAACCTGAAAAAGTTGGAGAATATATTTTAAAACTTGCTGAAAAAGATAGGTTGGTATTTTGGGAACAAGAGCGACTTGTGGTATTAATTGATAAATTATATGGACAAGGTAGTAGTTGTGAAAAATGTGAAGAGTTAGCAGATGCAATTTGTAATATATATGGTGAAAAAGGACTTTATTTCCTTGAAAAAACATATTTTGATAATATGGATAATGAAGAGAAAAAATCGAACAATGAATAAAATTAACGAATCCGATTCAGTTGAAAACACAATGATTTCCTTAATCCGGGATATGAGTTGGGATTATCGGGATTGTTATAGTGAATCATTTGGTAAGAATGATATATTTGATATTGAGCGTGGGCTTGAGAACCTGGTTCTCAGGAGTACGAGTTCGGATGTTGTACTTGCCCCGATTTTAATGTATTATCTTTTGAAGTGCAATCTTGATTTGGACGATGATGCGATTGCAGATGCAATTGAAGAGATTACACGGGACAGAAGTTCAATGAACCCGGTCTCTGCAAATCAGGAGATTTATAAATTACTCCGTGAGGGTGTAAAAGTTAAAGTTAAGAATGAATTAGGTGAGTTGGTTGATAAGAAGGTTAAGGTTATCGATTTCGAGAATCCGGAGAATAATCATTTTCTGTTATGTTCACAGTTCTCTGTTACAGGTGAAATATATTCAAAGCGTTGTGACCTTATCGGATTTGTGAACGGCATCCCATTAATTTTATTTGAATTGAAATCACCGAAGAAACATCTTGCAGAGGCTTATTATAAAAACATACTTGATTATAAAGAAACCATACCGCAGATTTTCTGGTATAATGCGTTGATAGTTCTATCAAAAGGAGTTAAGACAAAAGTAGGAACAATCAGCAGTAAGTATGAGCACTTTAATGAGTGGAAGATTTTGAAAAGTCAAGAAAGAGATTGCCACGCTCAGACAGATGCTGAACTTAAAATATCAGCTAAAGAAAAAGAACAAAATTATGTCATTGCGAGAAGCGAAGCGACGCGGCAATCTCAAAAGGATAACCCAGTTACAAGTTCCCTCGAAATCACAATAAACGAGATTTTCAGAAAAGAAAACCTCTTAGATATCTTTGAGAATTTTATTTTATTCCATGATACACAAGGGAGTATTAGTAAAATCGCAGCAAAGTATCATCAGTATTATGGTGTGAATGATGCAATTGAAGAGTTCCTTGAGAAACAGAAAACAGATGGGCGTCTTGGTGTCTTCTGGCATACTCAAGGTGCAGGAAAGAGTTTCTCTATGATATTTTTCTCGCAGAAAATATTACGAAAAATCTATGGGAATTATACATTTGTAATTGTGACTGATAGACGGTCTCTCGATAAACAGATCTATGGAAACTTTGCTTCATGTGGTGCAGTTACAGAGAAGAAAGTTCATGCCACAAACTGTAATCACTTAAAGAGATTATTAAAAGAAGACCATCGAAATATTTTTACACTCATTCAAAAGTTCCAGGAAGAAGAGGGTAAGGAATTTCCAGTATTATCAGAGAGAGACGACATCATAGTCATCACTGATGAGTCACATCGATCGCAATATGAAGTTTTGGCGATGAATATGAGAACCGCTTTACCCAATGCATCATTCATTGCATTTACCGGTACACCTCTTATTGTCGGGGAAGAGAAGACGAGAGAAGTCTTTGGTGAATATGTAAGCATTTATAATTTCAAACAATCCATTGACGATGGGGCAACCTTACCTATTTATTATGAAAAGCGAAAACCCGAAGTTAATATTATCAATGACCAGATTAACCAGGAGTTCTATGATATTATAAAAGATAAGAACCTTGAAGAGGAAGAAGAAGAGAAACTCGAAACCTTATTTGCAAAGAAATATTACTTGATAACAGATGATGACAGGTTAGAGATTATTGCTGAAGATATCGTGAATCATTTTATGAACCGTGGTTATATGGGAAAGGCAATGGTCGTCTGTATTGATAAAGTTACAACAGTAAAGATGTATGATAAAGTGAAGAAATACTGGGTGAAGTACATTGAGAATAAAAATAGATTGCCACGTCATTCCATTCCTCGCAATGACAAAGAAAATTTAATTGAGAATTCTTGTTTTAATTCTGTTGATGAAATAATTAATTATATGAAAGAGACTGAGATGTATGTAGTAGTGAGTGAAGAACAGTTTGAAGAGAAAAAGTTCAAGGATAAAGGTTTAGATATCAGATTTCACAGGCAGCAGATGCAGATCAATGATTTGGATACAAGGTTTAAGGAACCAACTGATCCGTTTAGAATTGTTTTTGTCTGTGCAATGTGGATGACCGGTTTTGATGCGAAGTCACTTTCCACAATGTATTTAGATAAACCACTCGTGAACCATAATCTAATGCAGTCCATCGCAAGAGTAAACAGAGTATATGGTGATAAATCCAATGGTATAATTGTAGATTATATCGGGATATTTGATAACCTGAAGAAAGCACTTGCAGTTTATGGCTCTGACCCAAGCGGTGTGATTCAACCGGGGGAGATGCCAGTCCAACCGAAGATAAAATTAATTGAACAATTACGAGAAATTCAGATACACTTATTTCAAGTTTTTAAAGATCATCAAATCGATTTAGAAAGATTATATCATATTAACGGACTCGAACTGATACGCGAGTTGGAAAAAACTTCTGATAAGATACTGTCTGACAAGGATTTCAAGAAAGAGTTTAAGGAAATATCAAACCGAATAATGAAATTATTCAAGATGATTCTTCCTGATATAACAGCAAATGAATTTCTGAGATTGATTTCAACGATTAAACTATTAAGAAATATAATCCTTGAATCAACTATAACTGATCCTGAGTTAAAAGGAAAAATTGAAGACCTCTTAGAAAAGTCAATTGATGCCGAGAAAGTTAAGCAGCCATTGTTCCCGGATTTTCAAATAGATTTAACAAAGCTTGACTTCAGTATGTTAAAGAAAAGCTTTATAGAAGGTCGGAGATTTCTGACTGCTGATAGATTAAGAAGAGCATTAGAAGATAAAGTAAAGAAGATGCTTGAACAGAATAAGTTCCGGGTAGAATTATATGAGAAGCTTCTAAGAATTATTGAAGAATATAATTCAGGAGCTGCCGATATAGAAAAGTATTTTAAAGACTTGACTAAGTTAGCAAAACAATTGGAGAAGGAAGAGAAACGCCATATTCAGGAAGGCTTGAGTGAAGAAGAACTCGTCATCTTTGATTTATTATATAAAGAGAAACTGACAAAGAAAGAAAATATCAAATTAAAAAACATAGCCAAAGAACTTTTAGAGATACTAAAGAGAGAGAAACTTGTCCTTGACTGGCGCAAGAAACAACAGACCCGTGCCGCTGTCGAACTCACCATCGAAGAAGAACTGGAAAAACTGATACCCGAAATCCTTGCCCAAAAACAACTTGATAAAGTTACAAAAGAAATGTTCCAATATATATACGAAAAGTACCCAGGTGGGTAAGAGTACATAGGAAAAAGGGGGAGTGAAAATTTAAAAATGTAACACAGGCATCTTGCCTGTGGTCTTCTTCTCAGGCTGGAAGCCTGAGTTACTTTAGCGGGAATGACGCAGTCGCTGTGCTCTATCTCAATGACATTACCCGGGGCTCTTTGCATTTGAGCTGAAGCTCTTTCTAAATAAAAGGGGGGTTAAAACCCAGGTCTACGAACCATGGAAAAAAGCAATAAATGGTTTTGTAATATAAGACTCAATAAAATTACCAAATGATTCAACATGGTTTTAAGTCAAAGAATTAATAGATGAAAAGAGTTTAAAATATGGTGCCGGCCAGTAGTACTACTCCCCGCACCTCATGGGGATACGGGACACTGCACTTTGTTCGAGTACTCTACGCGGATATTATACTTATATTAATAATTATTAATATATTATTTCTTCGGGGATTATTTAAAAGATAACTAAAACGCAAATCCGACGCAAATCCGACACAAATCCGAAGCAAAAACAAGACAAGATTAAATATGGTGCCGACCTGTAGTACTACTTACTTTGTTCGAGTATTCTGCGCGGTTCTTATACTTATATTAATATTTTTAAATGTATTCTTTGAACCAGAGCTTAAATAATGTTGACTTGTGTAAAGCACACAATTATGAATAGATTTTTTTATTTCCCTTTTTTATCCTGTAGGGATAAAGCGATAGTAGCCCCGCAATTTATTGCGGGGTTAGAATGTAAAAAGACCAGAACAGTCCCATTCTCAAGCAACTTTGTTGCTTGAACAGAGAACTGAGAGCAGAGAACAGAGAGTAGTCGTTTTATAGAAAAAGATTTTGATGAAAGTAGAATAATAGTTCATTATTCTGCTTTCTGCTCTCTAATATCTGTTTTCTGCAGATGCAATGGAGTTGCGTCTGCAGCTGTCCCTACGGGACAGTGTGTGTTGTGGGGGATATCTATACCCAGCAATAAATTGCTGGGCTATTATCAGTTGTCCCTACGGGACAATGTGGAATTAGTTATTGAAATAAGGTGCCAACCTGTAGTACTACTCCCCGCACCGCATGGGGATACGGGACACCGCACTTTGTTCGAGTACTCTGCGCAGCTCTTACTTCTTTGTTGAATAATTTTCATATGTTGCTGTGATTATAGACAAAATCAATAAATAATAGAGATTTTTTTAAAAATTTTAATTATTGACTTTTTAACTTTTTTCCAGTATAATATTAACATGAGCAGACAATTAAAAAGATTTATGAATATAGGATTAACAAAATTATTGGACCAGATAAAATGTGGATAAGAAGTAAGAGACCGGCACCTTTTCTTAGGAGGAAATCATGAAAAGAACATTCTTTATAATTTTGTATTTTGTTATTGCAATATTGATAATTATTGTTAATTTGTTAAGAAAACATATTGATATGGAATTACTATCAATTTATCCTTTTCTTCTTGGTATTGAAATGATTGTAATCTTTAAATTAAATAAAAAGCTTTTTATATTAATAAGATTTATTAATCTTTTAACTATAATTATCATTGGCATTTTTTGTATTATTTATATCTGGCATAATATAATTAATTTTATAGATCATGGTTACAAATATTTAAATAATTTAAATGATTTTATTTATTGGTATACAGATGGTGAGTTAGAACTAACTCTTTCGATAGACTTATTTGTTTTGACATGGTTCGTATCAATTTTTAATTTGTTTTATTTATATAAAAATTCAAAAATTTTAAATCATTTTA
>DAOVMD010000320.1 GCA_030630935.1 Candidatus Mcinerneyibacteriota bacterium
ATTTTTCATTGCAGAGCGAAGTGATGCTATTATCCCTTTAATCATGCTTTCTGAATATCCGATTCAAATCTCTGTTAAATCTTTTCAGTGTGATCAGTGTGTTCAGTAGTTAAAAGTTTTTCTGCTCTCTACAATCTATAAAACGCCTGTTCTCTGCTCAGTTGTTAAATATTTCTTTTTAACATCGTAAATAAATTAGTATGTCAAAGAACTGATCTATATTAAATCATCTTATAAATGAACTTCCGAAACTGCATAAGTAAGAAAAGAACTTCTTCATATATACTTTTTATTAGATACCTCCTTCTTTTTTATTACCTACTCCCTGTCGCCAAGTCAGCAGATATTAGTGTTTAAGTCACAAGGCATAAGTTAACACTCTTATGCTCTTGTAGACTTATGTTCTTTTTACAGCTCTGCTCAGACCGCCAATCATTTTTTAACAAAGCATCAGCTCCTTTATGTTAAATTTCTTGTTTAGCAAATACGATCTTTTATATGAACTAATTTCCCGTCCAAATAAAGAGAGACTGCCTCATCAATTGTTTTCACATCAGTTGCAATTACATTAAGGCCGAAATTTGTCATATCCTCATAAGCTCCAAGCCCCATTCGTCTTGCAATTAAAGCATCACAATCTTTAATAACTTCATAAATTTTCTTATGCCTCTCTGTTGCTTGTTGACCTATTCCATGATGACCTTTTTCACCTGTTTGGGGATGCTCTTCTTCGACTGCGAAGTTATCATGTCCCGGTTTTTCCCTGTCTTCCTTGCCTGTTACTACTTTATCTTGAACTTCCACCACTATAAAATATGGGGCGCCGCCAAGGTGTTCACTCACATTTACCTTGTCTTCACTTACTAATGCTATTTTCATAACGAACCTCCTTTTTAAATTTTTGTTCTCTTTGAAACCATTAATTAGAACTTCACTTCTATATTACCGTACTAAAGAATGCCGTTTCCTTAAAAATCCAGATTTATTCCCGCATAAAATAATCGACCATAAGCAGGAGCATACATAAATGCTGCATCATCTGTATGTTTTTCAGGCTGTACATAATCAAAAAGATTTTTCGCTCCGATATACCCATCAAAATTCTTAAATAATGTTTTTCTAATCTTCATATTAACAATCGTGAAATCAGGGGTATGAACAATCTTACTATTAGGTGATGATGAGTCATCCTCTTCACAGTAATCAATATACATCCTGCCGGTATAATCTCCACTTAATGAAACCGTTAAACCTTGAGTTTCATAGAAAAGTTCCATGACTGAGGTAAATTTGGGAACTCTTGAAATATTTTGACTTTCATCATAATAATTTGTGTTCTTCCAATCATCTCTTTTATTTTCATACTTAGCGTCAGTATAACCCGAATTTATATTTATACCAAAATCACCGATAAGATTAAGTCTCATTTTCAATTCAATTCCCTGTGTATAACCACTGTCGATATTTTGCCATTCATAATCATATCCAAGTGATTTGGATTCGTCTCCCGCATCAGCAAATCCAATTTTATCTGTAAGGTCGGTTCTAAAAAGATTGATGCTAATATCAAAATTCTTCTTGAAATAATCTATTCCAAAATTGTAACTCAAAGATTTTTCAGGTTTCAATCCCGCCGGTTTATTGATCTTTGGCGATCCGCTGCAAAGATGCAGATCTTCACTAAAACCGTAAGGTACTCGAAAACCTGTTCCAATACTGGCTCTAATATTTATACTTTTAACTTTGTAACTTACAGCCATTCTCGGATTAAAGGAACTTTCGTTATATTTTAATTCCACATTTTCAATATTGGCAATCTTTGAGCTTCCGCCAAATTTATCTTTTGAATGGTGTGAATCATACCTTGCACCAAATACTAATTCAATATTGTTATTTATATGAAATTCATCCTGAATAAATAATCCGTATTCAAGAGCTGATTTTTCACTTATAGAAAGATAATCCGCACCATAATTTGGGGAGGAACTATCGATAATTACATACTTTCCCGATTCTTTTAAAGAATCATAAACACATTGAAATCCTATGAGTAAATGATGCTTATCCATAAGAATGTGGTAATAACTAAGATTTCCTACATAAGAATCCTCCTCTGCAGTATATGGCTGCATTATATCTGTACCGGGATAATTACCACTATGAGTTTCCGTATAATCACCAATAAAAGTATCATTGGTAGCAGTTCGCTTATGAATTGCTGATGCAAATGAAAACGAGAGCATTTTTTTATCCGTAAAATGTTTTTTATAACCAATTGTTGCTTGATACCTATTTGTTTTAATATGTTCCGATGCCTCAGCGTAAGGATTTTCAATAGTTTCTAATATTCCACCTTTCCTCATTTCATTTATTGTCTGTCCACTACACATCAATACATCGTTTCCAAATAATACATTATTCCCCCTAAGGTTAAATCCAGCTGAAAAACTGTCTGATTTTACTCTATCAGAAGCACCATCAGGCCCCGTTTTCCAACCATCACCAGTCTGATCAATTACACCGGCTTCATTTTTCTGAGCAAAGAATGCTGCACCCCATTTACCTTTTCGTATTGTGTTATTAAAACAAAATTTATTCGTATTTTTACTTCCTAATTCAACATTTATCTTTGAACCTGTTTGGATTGGTGTTTTTGTAATTATGTTTATCGCCCCGCCAATAGCACTACTTCCGTAAAGTGCTGAACCGGCACCCTTGATAATCTCTATTCTTTCTATCATTGAAGCGGGGATCTGCTGTAAACCATAAACACCGGCAATACCCGTGTAAATCGGTTCACCATCGATTAATACCTGTGTATGATCTCCGGATAATCCCTGCATTCTTACCATACCAAAATTACAGTAGGAACATTGCTGTTCAACTCGGATTCCTACATTTCCTTCAAGTGCTTCATAGAGATTCGATGCGTTTTTATTTTCTATTTCTTTTGAAGAAATCACTTCTGTCCTTATGGGTGTATCCTTAATACGCCTTTCAGTTCTTGTACCGGTAACAACTATTGTCTCATGAATAGAAGTATCCTTTATGAGAGAAATATTCAAGCTCTTGGAGTCTCCCTTTTTAATATCAACCTCAATTGTTTCCGAGATATAACCAAGCTTTGAAAATGATATCTTATGCTTTCCAGCTGGTAAAAGAAGAAGATATTCGCCTCTTTCATTTGAGTAATAAAATTCAACCGAATCATCCTGAACAATATTAACATCATATAGCACCGAACTTGTTTCTTTATCAATAATCCGTCCAGTTAAGAATCCATGAATATTTTCTGAAAATACTGAACATGGTAAAAGAAATAATATCAAAAAAATAAAAATCCCCTTTGTACAAACTTCTGTGACTTTTTTCATTTAAGACTCCTTATCTTTTTTGCGGCTTTGTGAAATATTTATTCACAAAAACCTGTTACTTAGCTAATAATACAATTCATACAGCCTTCTGTTACTTATTTTAAACCTCCTTATCTCTTTTGTGGTTATGCGAAATATTAATTCACAGAAACCAGTTATTTATCGAATAATACTATATTTACAGGACTTTCAGCTTCCTCACCCCCATTTGCCCGTCTTAATGGAGTTTACAAATAAAAAATTAACCACTGAACACACTGAACACACCGCTATATTATAGATTGCAATATACTTGTTTAGAGCTGATGATACTTAATATAAAACGCTTATTTTTTTGCCACGAAAACCCGAAAGCCCGAAAAGAAAACAGAGAGTATGTATTTTTAACAGAGATAACATTATAAATGGGATTATAAAAAAAGAATATAATAGAAGCTAAAAAAGTAAGTATTGAAGAACTTAAGATTAAATTCAAATAGGTATTTATATTCTTTTTCTTAGCCCATTAATCATGCTTTCTGAATCTCCGATTCAAATCTCTGTTAAAAACTTATAGTTTATGAAAACAATTCATTAATTATGGGACATTCCACTTGAGCACGCTTTTGTGATCCGAACAACGAAGCTGTAAGTTGTCTATAAAACGACTGTTCTCTAATCTCTGATATTTGTTCTCTGTTAAAAACTATTGCTCTAAACCAAATCAGTGAAATATCTGTGGTTTTGTTTTAAAATTATTTTATCGAGACGTGCAATTGCACGTCTCTACAATAACATTTGAACATTTGAACTCTTTATTGTGGAGCGAAGCGAAACTATGTCAAAGAACTGATTTATATTAAATCATCTTATAAATGAAATTCTTCATATACCTACTTTTGGGACTGTTTTA
>DAOVMD010000318.1 GCA_030630935.1 Candidatus Mcinerneyibacteriota bacterium
GGGGGTTTAATATTGCCGGGAGACTGGGAGTTGTTGCACCGGCATTTCAATATAGAATTAAATATAAGAATAAACTTATAAAAGAAATCGAAACTATTTCTCGTAAGTTATATAATGCAATAGAAACCGGAGACCGGTCTTCTCCGACTCTCGATGATTTAATATTTTTCAGGTCAATGAAATGTAAAATGAAAAATGTCCAGGAATATTATCCGTGCGATTATCAATACTGGGAAAATAACGGATGGTTTAATAAAGAATATTTCTTTGATATTAAAATAAATATATTTAAGAAAACGTATTTAAAATTTATTGAAAGCAGAATAAAAAATCAAATGTCTAAAAGCTTTAAGTAACGAATTCAGATGAAGTTTTAATAAAAAAATGACAAGAAATTATTTCAAAACATTTTTGAATTTGAGTTTAATGAATATGTAGATGATTTTAAAAATAGATCGGGATATAACAGTGAAAAGATAAGAAACAAATAAAATAGATAGGGACTTTTACGAGATATTTAAGTGAAAATTTAAAACCGGTTGATTGTCATTGCGAGGGAGCGTAGCGACCGTGGCAATCCCTGAGCAGAGCGAAGGTTTTAATTAAATCCATAATGTTTTTTAAAGCAAGATTGCCGCGTCATTCAATTCGTTCTTTCCTCGCAATGACATTCAGACGTTCTTTCCCTGCAAGGAGGCACAGCCTCTTTGATAATGACAATCTGGTGTTTTTCCCCTGCAAGCAGGGTTCATAAAAAGGTGCAGGCAGGGTTTACAAAGGGAGCTTGCTCCCAGATTGCCGGAGGCACAGCCTCTTTGAAATTTTTCTCACAATGACACTCTGACGGTTTACTTAATGCGCAATGACAATATGTCGGAAATATCTTGACTTTTGGTTTTATTTATTATATAATTTTACATGTAGATAAAACAAATGGCGTTTTAAAAAAATGAAAATAAAATTTAATATTCATACAAGATCTTCTGACTTATTATTGAAATGGTTTGATAATAAATCACCTGCAATTATGGAGGAGATATTAGAACAGCCAGGTACACAAATTATGATGGGCATATTAAAAGATATCTTGTCTCAAAATGAGTTACCTGCATTTATTGATGAATTAAAAAACTTTTCCATCAATGATTCTTCAAAATCAGACCCTTACGGTTTAAGATTAGCATGGTCTCAAAAGAGCGAGTCTTCTTTATTATTGGATAAAATTAAAGGATACAATTTTTCAAGTGAAATTACAGACAGAATAGAACCTTATATTCCTACAGATTATCCTTTGGATATTATAAGTAATGTGTATTTTGTTTTAACCGGTTGGGAATGGGGTGATGCAATGGCTTGCGAAGTCACGAAGAAAAATAATCACTACACCGTTACCGAAGATGGTGACCCGATTATTATTGTTAATCTATCAATTATAGCAAATCTATATGGTGATGATACGGATAAACTTTTAAATGATAATATTTCAAATACTATATCTCATGAGTTATTTCATCTTGTATTTGCAGAATATCGAAATGTATCGTCATACTGGAAGAATAATAGAGCTGCCACCGAAGTTGGTCAGTTAGTTGAGATAATCCAGAATGAAGGTATTGCTCATTACTTAAGTCATAACCAAAAGCAAATTTTAATTGAAAACTACGATTCATCCGATGAACTTAAAGAGCATGAAAAGGCAGCATTTAATCAACTGGATGTTGCAGTTAAACAGTTATTAAATCCTGAACTAAGTAAACAGGAAAAAGATGATATATTAATGAAGTCAAATGCAGGTAAGTACTGGGATAAATACGGAGCAATTGCAGGTAAATTTATGGTATATCATATTGAAAAAGAATATGGAGAACAGGCTATTCAAGAAAGCATTTCAAAAGGTGCTTATTATTTCCTTGAATTATTTAACAAGCTTCAGATAAGAAATCAAGCATTACAAGGTTTACCGGAAGAATTGAAAAAGCAGAAGAACATTAATGAATAAAAATACCTTTAACAAAACCTTTACATCTAATTAAATTTAAACATTGGGAATAAATATGCGTACAGTAAAATCAAAGATAGAGTTGTGGAATACAAAGGATTTACCAGGTACTGTTATTCTTGCTTTACCTCCTAACACACGGAGTCAAACGGTCAAGGAGCTGCGCTTCATTTCCGGCAAACCCGATCGTGTTGTCCAGGATATATATTCTTTGAATACAATTGCTCAATGGCAGAAAACCAGCCGTGTCGATGTTGAGTGGGAGATAGAACTTTATACTGTTTATTTATCTGATCTCATCAACAGCTCTCAGCGCGGGCACCGGCTACCGGACTCACTTCAACAACTCTACACTCGTGAAGAACGCTTCCTGGAACAACATGATAAGATTCGAGCTGCAGCACACCAAATAACGGCAGGATATAAATCGGATTTGGATAAGGCGAAGGCAATCTTCCAGTGGCAAGTTGATAACATGAAGCAGCAAGGTCGAATTATAGGAGGTCCCGGTGCTATGAATGCGTTGATTCATATGGATGGTAATTGCGGATCATTTGTCTGGTTATTCGTAAGTTTATGCCGGTGCTTGAATATTCCTGCAAGAGTTATTATGGGGGGGTTAGCAATAGAGAAACAGGCAGGATTTCATGCTTGGGCAGAAGTATTTATTTCATCTTTGGGTTGGATTTCTATTGATAGCAGTATTGCTCAATCACTAAAAGATGAAAGTGATTGGTTTGTGGAAAGAGGTTTTCCCGGGGATTCGGAATTTTATTTCGGTGGAATTTGTGATAGATGTGTTATTTTCAGTGAAGGTATGAATATAAACCTGAGAAACGCAGGTCTTAACATTCCACCAGGACTTGAAGTAGTAGATTTCATGCAGCCCGGAGCAGATATATATTTCGGACTTCAAGGAGATAATCGACGTAAGAAAATTACCGGATGGTCAGGTATGTTCTACCAAGGTGATACACAACTTGATGAAGATGAGATCAGAAGGGAAATGCAGTATTCGCTCTTGAAATGATAATGACTTTATAAAGTCAATAACTTATAAAAGCAAATTTTAAAAAGAAAGCTGAAAACAAAGATTATATTTAATATGTGTTTCAGATCAAATTTGAGAAAAGAAGAAATGAATATTAATAAATATCATAGCATGATGAAAATAAAAGAAATCAAAGCAAAGTCAATAATCATTAAATCAGGTTTACCAGAGGGGGATTTTGTTATTAACCCTTATACTGGCTGTATGCATGGCTGTAAATATTGCTATGCAAGACTTATGAAAAGATTTACAGGACATACAGAACCCTGGGGTTCATTTGTTGATGTAAAAATCAATGCACCGGATTTAATTCCTGAAGATACCAATAAATATAAAAACAAATCTATAGCAATCAGCTCTGTTACAGACCCATATCAGCCCATTGAAAGAAAATATAAACTTACTAGAAAAATTCTTGAAAAACTAATTCCTTTACAACCTCATTTGGATTTGCTGACTAAATCAGATTTAGTCATTAGGGATATTGATTTATTCAAACAATTTAAAGATTGTATTATTGCTCTTTCTTTTTCTGTTTTAGATGAAAAAATCAGAAAAGAATTAGAACCCCTGGCATCTTCAGTTGACAAGAGAATCAATGCTCTAAAAGAACTCCATAAAACAGGGATTCATACCGCTCTTTTTATTTCACCAATATTACCGGAAATAACTGACTGGAAAGCTTTGATTAATGAAACAAAATCTTTTGTTGATGAATATTGGTTTGAAAACCTAAATCTATATCCATCTATTAAAGAGGAGGTTTACAGATTTTTGAGAAAGAACAAACCAAAAAGTATATTGAAATACAAGGGAATCTATGCAAAAGATAGTGATTATTGGGATATTGAAGAAAACAAGATAAAAGAATTTTGCAGGAAAACCAATATTAATTATAGAATCTATTTTCATCATAAAAGAAAAGAGAAATAAAAGTCGAATGCCAGGAGCTTCCCCTTAAAAAAGGATTATATTTTTGGTTCATCTCCAAAAAAGTTGGTAAATAACAAAAATAAAGTATAAAATAAAGACCAAAAACAAAAAAAATAAAAATTGACAGGGACTTTTACGAGACTTGTAAGGGATAATATATTAAAAAATTTATTGTTTGAAGCAAATGTTTTTGAGAGCCATTTATGGCTGCTATGAAAATGATGCGTAGCCTAGGGCTTCAGCCCTAGGAAATGATGGAAAATGACTAGCCGTTTAGGGCTAGTATGAAAACAATAAAAAAAGAAAAAGAAAATCATAAGCAA
>DAOVMD010000033.1 GCA_030630935.1 Candidatus Mcinerneyibacteriota bacterium
AAAGGGATTTCTTGAATCCCTTTGCTGGGAATTCCCAAATTTCCAACAAGCTGTCCTGAACTGTTTTTTGAAATATTGAAAACAAGTTCTGGGTTTGCATCTCCCATTTTTATTTTTCCAATCCATGAACTGGGTATTATTGAGTTATTTCTCTGTTGACTGCATCCAGACATTGAGATGAGTGAAAGAAAAAGAGTTAGAATCTTGAATTTCATATTGGTTTCTCCGTTATTTTATGACGATACATATTAATAATTGCAACTTATTTGACTGCTTAAATTATTATAACTAATTCAATGTGGGAAAAAAATAAAAGACAGTCAACCTATTCTAATTTTTGTAAATGACTTTTATTTATTTCATTGCTCTTTACTAAATAAATAATTTAACAATATTGGTTCAAATCTTATTATTTTCAGCATTGTTACTGAAATATAACTTAAAAAGTCGAACAAGACAGAGTCGGATTCTTTTATTATCCAGCCGTCCAAGTTTTTTCCGTCCGGTGTCCTAAATTTAAATGCACCTTTGCCATCACCAAAGTTTATTAACCATCCTTTATCTATCAAGAATATTCCATCAATTGTTTCCGTTGCTTCTAATGAATTTTCCTTTATAAAATCTTCAATCTTTGTCTTTATCGTTGATAACTTCAATTGAGACTCGTAACAGAATAGAAAGAAGGGGGGATGCTCATAATATCTTTTTAAATCACTTTCATTTGCATGAACCATTTCTCCCTTCCCATGTTTCATCTTCAATTTTTTATAACACAATGAACTTTTAAGGGTGTTTTTCAATTCTTGTGTGGTTAAAGTTGTTTTAACTTCTCCAACAGATAATATCCCTTCAATAAAAAATAATCCAGGTTTAGATGATGTAAATGTAAAAGGATGGTCTTCGTTTACTATTACTATGTCTGCCTGCCCACTTCTGTTTCCAAAAGAGTCAATTATTTCCCCATTTCCAATTTCAAGCCTTCGAGGTAAATATTGACGTACGAAATCTCTAAAAATATACTCCGTATTTGTTCCTTTATTCCCAGAATGCTTAAATGTTTCTCTTACTTCTGCCAGAGCTTCGCGCATTTGATTTTCGACTTTCGCTATTTTTTCTCTTATCATTTAAATGCTCCTTATAATTGGTGCTAACGTCTAGGTATTTGAGAAATTTGGCAGTTCTATTCTACCACGAAGCGGAATGAGTAAACCTCATATACCTTATTAGCGGATATAAACATCATTTTTTCTTCTTGATTAACCACTCATATCGAATGTCATTATCAGTCTTTCCTAGAATTATTCGATTAATATATTTGTCATAATCTCTCTCGAATGTTTTTTTACTTGTAATAAGTAACTTAAAAATAGGCGGCAGATTTTTGTGTAGGGATTTTAGTAGTAGCAAATCTTTTTTCGTGAGTTTCCATATATGTGTTGTTAGTTTCTGATTTTTTCTAGTAATTCTACATTGAATGCTACTGCCCACTGTCCATGTGCGACCCTGTTTCTGAGCTCCACAAAAAGTGCAAGGTCTTTTTGAATAATATTTTTTAAAGTTTCGTATCGATAAAAAGTTGTATGTCCTAGATTAGTAATTGTTAATGTCCTATATTGTTTTTTGAAGTATTGTTGCTTGAAATAATACTTGAGAAGCAAAAACCATTTTTGGGTCAATGTCTTCTTCGCTATGTTTATTCCTTTCAAAAAATTTTTAGCAAAATGTTCATTTTCGTTAATCAATATGTTGAATTCTATTTCAAAGAGAGATACCCATAAACCAAGGAGCAATTTAGAAAAAATATTATTTAAAGAAAGATCGCTAATTTTAGTGTCTTTTCTGGCAGCACGAATGTGGAATCTATTAATGTGTGTTATTGTCATCAAAACTTGCCGCTTATTTTGTTTCCAATATTTAGCAAGCATTTTGGGGAGTATAAAAACATTATGTTTATTCATACTATATCTTTGCTGAATCAGCCTGTCCTTATCCTTTTCTAATGTCGTTTCTAATTAATCCTCGGATCTTTGAAATTAATAGATTTCAGAAATATAACAACTTTTTTAATATCAAATAACCAATATATTATATCACATTAAAAAATATTGTCAAGAATATTTTGTTACTTGATGTTACAACAACAAAATGTTAACATGGTTCAATAGAAAAAATTAACGCCGACTTAGTAATGATATAAAAATATATCACAGAAGTTTCCCTTAAAAATAACATAGTGTCATTACCTAATAAAATAAAAAGCCGGTACGATTTAAAATCGTACCGGCCATTTAAAATAATTTTATCTTGAAATTTATTTTTTAGAATCGTCTACTGGTTTTTCTTTTGCCTTTGCTTTCCCAGTCCCTGCTACAGCTGCGAGTTCTTCAACTTTCTCTTCTTTGATTTCTGCCTTTGGTTTTGGCTTTTCAGCTTTTTTCTTCGGAACCTTTTCCTTTTTCACTTTGGGTGCAGCTGTTTTACTTTTTGTATCCTCACCCAGAATCAAGTGAACTAGTGCCATCTTAGCTGCATCACCTTTTCTAATTCCAAAATGGTATATCCTGATAAAACCGCTTTTTCTATCTCCAAGCTGCGGAATGACATTCTCGAAAAGTTCTTTTCCCGCGCGCTTCTCCATAAGTATTGAAAATGCTTTTCGTTTTGCTGAAAGGTCTGCAGGTCGAACCCTGCATAAGAATTTATCCGCATAACTCTTTAATGCTTTTGCCTTAGGCAAAGTTGTTTTTATCTTCTTTTCTAAAATCAAAGAAGTCAACATATTCCGCATTAATGCCTTCCTATGTGCGGCGGTTCTGTTTAATTTAACTTTGTTTTTATTATGTCTCATTTTACTGCTCCGACTTATTTCTTCTTTTTAGTTTTTGTTTTCTCTCCGTTCTCAGCTTGAGAGTCGTCATCCACAGAAGTAGTGATTTTCATTCCAAGGAAGAGATTATACTGAGCTAATTTCTCTTTTATTTCCAGAAGTGATTTTTGACCGAAGTTTCTAAATTCCATCATATCCTGATGTGATTTTTGAACCAACTCACCGAGTGTCTGGATATTTGCCATTTTTAAACAATTTGCGGGACGCTTCGAAAGTTCGAGTTCATTTACATTTTTCTCTAACAACTTAACTAATTTCTCTTCATCTTGAGCAGGTTCAACTTCTTCAAGCTCTTCTTCAACCTCTTCAAAATTGATAAAGATATTTAATTGTTCTTTGATGATTTTTGCAGAATATGCAAGGGCATCTTCCGGAAGTTCACCGCCATTGGTCCAAATCTCGATGATTAATCTTTCAAAATTATCTTTTGCGTCGATTTGAACTTCTTCTTCATAATCAATCGCAACTCTTGTAACTGGGGTGAAGATTGAATCGATAGGAATATAATCAACAGGGAGGTTGGGTCTTCTATTATCCTGGAATGAAACATAACCTCGCCCTATTCCAAAATCAACATCCAGATCAATTGTAACGTCATCATTGATTGTAAGAAGGTGTTGTTTTGGGTTCAAGATAGTTAATCTTTCATCATATTCTTCAAATAGTTTTGCTTTAAAATCTCCCGGTCCTTTTAGTGTAACATGAATTGAAATAATATCAGGCGTGTCACTCTTTACATTGACCTTTTTCAAGTTCATAATTAGCTGAGTAATATCTTCATATACACCATCAATTGTAGAGAATTCGTGGGATACTCCTTCAATCTTAATCCCAATAATTGCAGAACCGAGAAGTGAAGATAGTAGGACTCGCCTTAATGAATTCCCAACTGTTGTTGCATAACCCCTTTCAAAGGGCTCAATTTTAAATTTGGCATACATTGCTGTTTGGGTCTTGTCATCTCTTGTAATTTTTGTTGGTCTCTTTAATTTTAACCAATTTAAATTAATCATATATTAAACTCCGACTATTTAGGGTTCAGTTATTACCTTGAATAAAACTCAATGATTAGTTGTTCCTCGATATTTATAGAAATATCTTCTCTTGTTGGTAAACTAATTACCGTTCCTCTTAATCCCTTTTTATTCAGGTTGAGCCACTTTGGAACACGATTCTCTTCAAAACTCTCTTTAAATTCTAAAAACGTCTTCTTATTTTTTGCTTTCTCCTTAACTTCAATTATATCATCAGGTTTAACTGAATATGAGGGTATATCAACTTTTTTACCATTCACTTTAATTAATCCATGTTTAACAACTTGTCTTGCAAAAGATCGTGATGAACAGAATCCTAATCTATACACGACATTGTCAACTCGTCTCTCGAGCAATGATAAAAGGTTCTCGCCTTTTACCCCTTTCATTTGTCCGGCCTTTACAATATATCTTCTAAATTGTTTTTCTAGAACTCCATAGATCCTTCTGACTTTTTGCTTTTCTCGCAGCTGAACTCCATAATCAGATAGTTTACCTCTGAATCTCTTTCTTGTTCCGGGGGGCTTTGGTCTCTTTTCAAATGTACACTTCGTTTCACAACGAATGCCTTTTAAAAATAATTTCATCCCTTCTCTTCGACATAATTTGCATTTTGGACCAGTATACTTAGCCATCTAAAAATTTACCTCCTTAATTTTAATTATACTCTTCTGCGTTTTCGTGGTTTACAACCATTATGCGGGATTGGTGTTACATCCTTAATCATTCGGATCCTTATACCAAGTGCCTGCAATGATCGAATCGCAGATTCTCTTCCTGAACCGGGGCCTTTAACAAGTATGTCAAGTTCTTTTAACCCGAGTTCAATCGCTTCTGCTCCACATTTCTCTGCAGCTTTTGATGCGGCAAAGGGAGTACTTTTCTTCGATCCCTTAAACCCCATCATACCAGAACTAGCCCAGGCAACTGTATTCCCGGACAAGTCAGATATTGTAATAATTGTGTTGTTAAATGTAGAAGATATATGTGCTACACCTTCTGAAATTTGCTTTTTCAGCTTCTTCTTTTTCTTAATAATCTTTTTTGCCATTAATCTTAAACCTCAAATTCTTTTAGATTATTTCTTTTTTTTCTTAATGCCGATCCCAGGGAGTCTGCCCTTATGGGTTCTTGCATTAGTCTTAGTTCTTTGCCCGCGTGATGGTAACTTTCGAATATGTCTTATACCTCTATAGCAACCGATTTCTTTTAGTCTTTTAATGTTAAATTGAATCTCAGTTCGAAGATCTCCTTCAACCTTATAGTCATCATCGATTGCTTGTCTGATTTTAATAACGTCACTATCAGTCAGGTCTTTCACCCTGGTGTCAGGGTTAATCCCTGTTGTCGTAATTATATCTTTAGATGTTTTTAAACCAATCCCAAAGATATACGTAAGAGCTATCTCAATACGCTTATTCTTTGGTAAGTCTACTCCTGCAATTCGGGCCATTCTATTCCTCCGGTTTTCAACCTTGTTTTTGTTTGTGTTTTGGATTCTTCTTACAGATTACCATTATCGTTCCTTTTCGCTTAATAATCTTACAATAATCGCACATCTTTCTAATTGAAGATCTTACCTTCATTATATATCTCCTTAAAATTACGGTTTATGCCGTACAACAATTCGACCGCGCTGAATATCATACTGTGAAATCTCAACGGTAACCTTATCTCCAGGTAATAACTTAATATAATGCATTCGCATCTTACCTGAAATATGCGCTGAAATAACAAAACCATTTTCGAGCTTAACTCTAAATGTTGTATTTGGCAATTGTTCTAAAATTGTGCCTTGCACTTTTACTTTTTTTTCTTTACTCATAATTATAATTGTGTTAATATTTTAGGACCGGTTTCTGAGACATAAATCATATGTTCAAAATGAGCAGATGGTTTATTATCTTTTGTCAAAACAGTCCAGCTATTCGTACCTACATATACTTCAAAAGTTCCAATGTTTACCATTGGTTCAATACAAATCACGAGTCCCGGCTGTAGAATCGGACCCTGACCCGGCATGCCGAAATTAGGGACCTGTGGGTCTTCGTGAATCTCTTTACCTATGCCGTGACCGACATATTCCCGAACTACTGAGAACCCATTTCTCTCAACATAACTCTGGATTTCAAATGAAATATCATATAAGTGGTTTCCGGGAAATGCTTTCCGGATTCCTTTAAAAAGAGCTTCTTCGGTTACACTCAGCAGTTTTATCTTTTGCTCGGTTAATTCCCCAACTGCAATACTCTTTGCCATATCAGAATAATAACCTTTATAACCTACACCTATATCAATCGAAACAATCTGCCCGGATTCAATCTTCCTGACCTTTGAAGGGATTCCATGTACAACCTCATCATCAATTGAGACACATAAGGTTCCTGGAAAACCATGATACCCTTTAAATGCGGGTGTCCCGCCTAATCGCCGGATCTCACTCTCTGCGAATTTATCGAGCTCAATTGTCGGGATACCCGGTTCAACTCGATTGATTACACTACTAAGAACATTATATGCGATTCCTCCCGCATGGTTCATGATCTTAATTTCTTCCGGTTTTTTTAATGAAATCATTATTCGATAACTTTATTTAATTGTTTAAAAATCTCATCTTTATCACCGGATGCTGAGACCTCCTTCAAAATTCCGTGATTAGAATAGAATTGGATCAGAGGTTCTGTTTGTCTTTTATAAACATTGAACCTTTCACGAATCGTCTCTTCTTTATCGTCTTTCCTCTGGTAAAGAGAAGCTTCGCAACTATCACATATCCCTTCCTTTTCAGGCGGCATTGTCAGGAGATTATAGATCTTTCCACATCCGGAACAGATTCTCCTGTTAACTAATCTTTTTATCAAAGAACTAAGTTCAATCGTTAAGTTCAAAACGAAATCAACTTTTATATTTCCATTATTTAAAATTTTCTCAAGACCTTCAGCCTGAGTAATTGTTCTTGGGAATCCGTCCAGGATAAAACCATTTTTACAATCATCCTGCTGAATTCGCTCTTCTATTAAACCAATCATAATATCATCAGGTACTAATCTACCGCTAGTTACAAATTCATTGGCCTTCTCACCCAGAGGTGACTTAGCTTTAATTGCACCGCGGAGAATATCACCGGTGGAAATTTCCGGGATACTCTTTGCTTTAGAGAGAAGAAGCCCCTGAGTACCTTTCCCGGATCCCGGAGGACCTAATAATATTATAACCATAATTTCAATCCACTACACATATCTTGATTTAATTTTACCACGTTTCATAAACCCTTCATAATGCCTCATGACTAATTGTGACTCGACCTGCTGTAACGTATCAAGTGCCACACCAACAAGAATCATTATTGAAGTACCACCCATCATATAACCTATACCAGGGGGGATCTGCAATGCTCTTATTAATATCATCGGTAAAACTGCAATCGCTGCAAGGTAAACTGCTCCGATTAAGGTTAATTTAGATAAAATACTATCGATATAATCTGCTGTCTTCTTACCCGGACGCTTACCCGGGATGAACCCGCCATACTTCTTCATGTTTTCAGCAATATCAACCGGGTTAAACTGAATAGCAGTATAAAAATATGTGAAGAAGATAATCAGTGCTGCATAAGCAAGTATATACAGGGGACTACCTGAACTGAAATACTTTGTAATTGCATTGCTAAATGCTTCATTTCTAATTGCCATCGTCAATGTTGCCGGCAGCATAATAACTGCTTGTCCAAATATAATAGGGATTACACCAGCAGTATTAACACGTAATGGTAAATAACTCTTGGTTGCCTGAGTCATCCTTCGTCCGCGAATCTGCTTTGGATATTGAATAGGTATTTTCCGGGCTGCAAGTGTAAGAACAACAACAAGTGCAGTAACTCCTATTGCGATTGCAAACATGATTATTACCCTGACAATAGGTATCTGCCCTTTTGTAACAAGTGTTAATAACTCGATCATTGAAGGAACTACCCTTGCAACAATACCGACAAAAATTATTATTGAGATTCCATTCCCAATTCCATATTCACTAATCTGTTCTCCTAACCACATAATAAACATTGTTCCGGTAGTAAAAGTAATTACTGTTAAAATCTGAAATAAGGGGCTCGGTAAAATTACCATGTTCATACCTGAAGCTAAAGCCCCGCTCTTCAACCAGATAGACATACCTGCTGATTGAACAATTGCAATTAGAACTGTTCCAAATCGAGTATATTGAGTAAGTTTCTTCCTGCCTGACTCTCCTTCTTTCTGTAACTTCTCAAATTGGGGAACAACAACAGTTAATAACTGAATTATAATCGATGCACTAATATAAGGCATAATCCCTAATGCAAATACGGTTGCCTTACTGAATGCTCCACCGGCAAATAAATCATAAAATGCCAGAAGAGTTCCTTGTGAAGCTTGTCTCTCCATGAAGGAAAGAAGAACATCAGCGTTTATTCCCGGTGTGGGAATATGTGCACCTAATCTATAAACAAAAAGAATTAGGAATGTGAATAATATCTTATTCCTTAAATCCGGAACCTTAAAAATATTAGCAAATCCCTTAAACATTTATCACCTCTTTGTGTTCACCACCGATTTTCTCTATTTTCTCAATTGCAGATTTTGAAAATAAATCCACTTCGATTATTAGTTTCTTCTTCAAATCACCGGTTCCAAGTATCTTGACTTTGTTCTTTATACTTTTTATTAGTTTTTTCTCAACTAATAATTCCTTCGTAACTGTCGTGTTATCATCAAAAATATTTAGTGCTGCAACATTAATAGGTACATAAAATTCCTTAATATGCCGCATTCGATTCTGCTTTGAACCTCTTGACATACCTCTCTTTGGCATCTTTCGAATAAAACTAATGTCTCCACCTTGAAAGCCGGGATTCTTACTGAATCCTGATCTTGACTTTGCGCCTTTTGTACCACGACCAGCTGTTTTTCCGTGACCGGAACCCTGACCACGGCCTACTCGCTTTTTTGACCTTTTTGATTTAGGTTTTTTTAACTGGCTAAGATTCATCTTTCGCCTCCAATTTCTCAAATTCAATTAAATAAGTAACTTTGTTTAACATCCCCATAACTGACGGGGTAGCATTGTATATCCTTACTTGGTTGATCTTTTTCAGACCTAAAGCATCCAATGTCTTACGTAACGATTTCTTAACTCCAATCCGACTTCGCTTTAATATTACTTTTACTTTCGCGTTATTCACAGCGCTCATTATTCAGCTCCTATTTCCTATTTTCTCGTTTTATCTTTTTTAGTTTCTGACTTTCTTCCGATGAAATTAATTGTTCAATTGCATTAATGGTTGCTTTTGACAGGTTAACAGCAGTATTGGAGCCGAGTGATTTTGTCAGGAGATTTTTTATCCCGGCAACTTCCACAATAGCTCGAACGGTTGACCCTGCAATAATCCCTGTTCCCGGTCCTGCCGGTTTTAAAAGAACCCTGGAGGCTCCACACTTACCAATTACCTCAAAAGCAATTGTATCATGTTTAATAGGGACTCGAATGAAATTCTTTTTTGCATCGGCTTTGGCCTTGCTAATTGCATCAGGGACTTCCAGTGCCTTACCAAAACCAAGACCTACTTGCCCCATCTTATCACCGACGGCAACAAGTGCATTAAACCGGAATCGCCGTCCACCTTTAAGAACCTTTGCAACTCGATTAATCTTAATTGTTTTCTCTTCAAATTCGCTTTCTATGTTTTTAGTAAAACGGCCTTTTATTTCCACTGGTTTCCTCCAATAATTTAAACCTTAATACCTTTTTCTCTTAGGCTGTTTGCAAGGGAACTTAATCGGCCATGATATAAATAACCACCCCTGTCAAAAACAGCTTTTTTAATTGACTTCTCTAACATTCTCTCAGCTAACATCTCACCAACTTTCGCGGCTTGATCAAATTTATTTAACCCTTTTAAGGTCTCTTTTAATTCTTTGTCTAATGTAGAAGCTGATGCTAATGTCTTTCCGCTCTCATCATCGATAACTTGAACATAAATATGTTTTAAACTGCGGAATACTGAGAGTCTTGGTTTGTCGGCGGTACCGTAAATGTTTTTCCTGATATGTTTTCTTCTTCGCAGCCGTGCTAATTGTTTTTTGGATTTAGTACCCATATTAATCCTCTATTTTTTTAAGTTATACCTTAGCTTTTCCAGCTTTCTTTCTAATAACTTCGTTTTCGTATTTAATACCTTTCTGTTTATATGGTTCAGGAGGTCTGACAGCTCGGATCTTTGCAGCAACTTCTCCAACCTTCTGTTTGTCAATTCCGGAAACAGAAATCTTTGTACGCTCCACTTTTATAGTGATCCCTTCCGGGGGAACTACTTCAGATTTAATAAAATTAATATCAAATTTTATTATATCCCCTTCCATCTTGACCTTTCCTCCAGGCCAAACCAGCTCAAGTTTCTTCTCATAACCCTTTATAACTCCATCAACCATATTGTTAATTAGACTCCTAATTAAACCATGCTTACTTCTAATTGTCGGGAGGTCTGAGCCTCTCTTAATTAAAACATTCTTGTCTTCAATTTCAACTGTTATAAGCTCGGGAATATCAAGAAAGAGTGTTCCTAATGGTCCTTTTACTTGAACCTTATTCGCTTCTATCTTGACCTCACACTTATCAGGTATTGAAATCGGTAGTTTTCCTATTCGTGACATAAGCTTAGCTCCTTAAGTCGCTTTTCATATTTACCAAATATAGCATATTACTTCTCCACCAACATTCTGTTCCCGACATTCCTGATCAGTCAGGACACCAGTAGATGTGGAGATAATTGCTGTACCATAGCCATTTAAGACTCTAGGAATTTTATCACCTTTACAGTAAATCCTTCTTCCGGGTTTACTGATTCTTTTAAGTCCGCGTAAAACAGTCTGCTGTTTTCTTCCGTACTTTAGATATACTCTTAATATCTTTTGTTTTCTGTCTTCAATTACTCTAAAGTCTCGGACATAGCCTTCACTTTTTAAAATCTTTGCTAAACCTAACTTTATTTTTGAAGCAGGTATATCTACTCTAAAATGCTTTGCCTGATTTGCATTTCTAATTCTTGTTAACATATCTGCAACAGGATCTGTCATTGTCATTTATTGGTCCTCCAAACTTACAAAATTATTACCAGCTTGCTTTCTTAACACCAGGGATTAACCCTCGGTTTGCATAGGTCCTGAAACAAATCCTACACATCCCAAATCTCCTCAAATAAGCCCTAGGCCTACCACAAAGAGGACATCGATTATATGCTCGTGTCTTAAACTTTGATTTTCTTTTTGCTTTTGCAATTAATGATTTCTTTGCCAAATGAATCCTCCTGATCTATTTTTTAAATGGAAAACCTAAGCATTCCAATAATTTCTTACAGTGCTCATCGTTCTTTGCCGAGGTTACAATATTAATATCCATACCTCTTACTTTATCAACCTTATCAAAATCAATCTCCGGGAAAATCATCTGCTCGTTTAAACCGATATTATAATTCCCTCTGCCATCAAAGGAATCAGCAGATAAACCTTTAAAGTCCCTGATTCTTGGAACTGCGGCATTAATAAATCTGTCCAGGAACTCATACATTCTTGCTCCGGTCATAGTAACCTTACAAGCTATCGGCATACCTTTCCTCAGCTTAAATACGGCTTCTGATTTCTTTGCCCGAATCCTTAATGGCTTTTGCCCGGTAATAACTGCAAGTTCTTTCATTGCTTTATCCAACTGCTTGATATCCTGGATAGCTTCACCTACTCCCATGTTGATAACAATCTTCTTAAGCTTAGGAACTTCCATAATATTCTTCAACTTAAGTTCGGACATTAACTTTGAAAGAACTTCTTTTTTATACAATTCATATAACCTTGCTTTCATTATCTATTCCTCTAAACTTTACTTCGTTTTATCAAGAATCTCACCACACTTATTGCAGATCCTGAATTTTCGTTTTCCATCAGTAGAAAATTTCATCTTGATTTTTACGGGTTTATTACACTTTGAACAGTAGATTTTAACATTAGAAATATGCAGCGGCATCTCTTCATGCTGAATTCCACCTTGCTTATTTTTCTGAGGATCAGCTTTCATAGATTTCTTTGCAATATTGATTCCTTCAACTAAAATTCTACCTTTCTTCGGATATACTCTCAGTACCTTACCAATTTTACCACGGTCTTGCTTCTTGCCTGTAAGGACTGTGACCATATCGCCTTTCTTGATTTTTATCTTCTTTTTTGTAGTTTCCATATCATTACCTATCTTTTATAATACTTCGGGTGCCAAAGAAATTATCTTTGTGAATAATTTCTTCCTCAATTCCCTGGCAACCGGGCCGAAGATACGAGTTCCCTTCGGATTTTTCTGTTCATCAATAATGACCCCACCGTTATCATCAAATCTTATGTAACTTCCGTCTTCTCTTCTTATCTCCTTCTTCGTTCTTACAATTACAACTTTCACAACCTCGCCCTTTTTGACATTAGTATTTGGGGTGGCATCCTTTATTGCAGCAACAATGATGTCTCCAACTCCCGCAGTCTTTTTTCGTGAACCGAGGATGTTAATACACATTGCTTTGCGGGCGCCTGTATTATCCACAATCTTTAAAATTGTCTGACGCTGAATCATTTTTTACTCCACCTTGATTTTCAAATTATGCGCTCTTAACGATTTCTACAACTCTCCAACGAACGGTCTTTGATAAAGGCCGGGTCTCCATAACTTTGACCAAATCGCCAAGTTTACACTTATTCTCTGCATCTCGGGCTTTGATTTTTTTTCTAGTCTTAATATATTTTCCGTATAATGGATGCTTTTTAAGTGCTTCAATCTTTACAGTTACTACTTTATCCATCTTGTCGGAAACTACGACTCCAGAAAA
>DAOVMD010000414.1 GCA_030630935.1 Candidatus Mcinerneyibacteriota bacterium
CCTTGAGATTGTTGATCATAAACGCCCGGATATTATTATTGATGGGGAATTTCAAGCCGATGCTGCAATCGTTCATAATGTCGCAAAACGAAAAGCACCCGGTTCAAAAATTAAGGGTAATGCTAATGTACTGATCTTCCCAAATTTAAGTTCTGGGAATATATCTTATAAATTAGTTCAGCGTCTTGCCGGTGCAAAGGCGATAGGACCCATTATCCAGGGTTTAGCAAAGCCGGTGAATGATTTATCAAGAGGATGTTCATACAACGATATTGTGAATGTCGCAGCAATCACTGCGATTATGTCATAAAACAGAGAACAGACCCTGTACCACACTCGCTTCGCTTGGGTGCAGGGCGCCGGAGCAGTTGTTTTATAGTTCGTAGAGACGTGCCATGGCACGTCTCCCCAATAACACTTAAATGTTCTTCTTAAATCTTGATGATTTTATTTAGTTTGAGTGCTTCGATAAATTCGATATCATGAGAAAATATAATAAAAGGTTTATTTAATTCATTCAGAATTTTGAATAAAATCTCTCTATTTTTCGGGTCAAGATCTGAAGTTGGTTCATCGAGGAGGAATAATTTTTTATCATTATTAAAAAGGCAAGCGAATGTTAAAATACGTTTCTCACTTTGAGATAATTTATGCGGGTTCAAATTCAGGTTCAGATTAAATTTAAAAGTATCCAGGAACATTTCAGATTCCTTATCTCCTGAAACTGCTTCTTTTATTTCATCTTTAATATGTATTTTAATAAATTGTACTTCGGGAGATTGAAAAGTAAATCCTATTAACTTTCCTATAGAGTTCTGTTTTATTTCTGTGAAGTTTTCTCCAAATATTTTAAATAACTCATATTTACAGGGATAGAATTTTAGGATAGTTTTGAAAATTGTTGTTTTTCCTGCTCCGGTTTTTCCTATGATTGCAAACTTCTCTTTAGGTTTAAGGTCTAAAGAGAAGTTATTAATAATTAAATTTCCATTTAGAATCACAGATAGATTCCGAATGGAAATCAATGCTTCCTGATGTTTAGAATTCAAAACTCATTCCGAGCTGCCATGATAATCCTGGTGCAGGATAATATGATTGCTGATAATAATTTACATCAAGAATATTTTTAATAATTATGTAACCTTTATACTTATTAAAAAATTCTTTTTGCAATTTCAAATCAATCAATGTGAAAGCGGTTATCTCTTCTTTTACCCATTCATCAGGGTCACCCCAATCGGCAATATTAAAATATTCAAATGCTTTTTCCTGATATCTAATATTCAAATCAGTCTCCAGGAAATATATAAATTTCAAGTTTGCAATAATTGAAGATCGCGGGACATAGGGGAGTTCCCGGATATAATCTCCAGGGTTCCCGGGAGTAGTAGTAGATTTGGAATCAATATAAGAATACCCGATACCCATGTTGAACTTGGGATTTGGTTTAAATTTAAACATTAATTCTGCACCATTAATTTGTGCAGATTGGAGGTTGAAGAATGGAAAACCCTTCCCGGCTCTTTCAATTAAATTAGTAATATTATAATCATATAAAGATATTTTCATATCTAACTTATCAAGATTTAATTTCATGAAAACTTCTTTATTAACTGCTTGTTCCGGGAGGATTTCAGATATATCGAGACCGAGATCAAGATTATTCGCCATTTGAGACATAGTGGGGTAGTGAGTTTTCTTTTGAATTGAAAACCCGGAATAGAAATTCTCTCTTAACTTAATAGTCATCATTAGATTTGGATTATATGAATATATTTTCCTTCCATCAACTGCTTGAATATCAGTATCTCCCTCTTCATAAACTTTATAGTTACCTGAATTTAATGAGTCATAGTTCATTCCCAATTGAATATATAATTTTTTATTGAAATAATATGTTCTGGTTTCAGCAAAGAAGGTGAAGATATCCTGCGATATCTCGTCATACTCAATTTCATCATAATATTTCGAGTCAGCAATCTTTTTATGGAAATCTTTTTTCGAACTGAATCCAAATGAGAATTCAGAATCATTCTCGGAATAAAATATAAATGTAAGTTTCTGACCCATTGTATAGTCATCAAAAGTATCCGCTTCTGCAAGCAGGGAAAAATCTTTATCTATAAACATATCAAGAGTATTGTCTGTTTTGATATAATAAACCTTTTCTTTTACTTCAAAGAATTCATTGAAATATTTAAAGTCAATTGAATAAATGCTCTTTATATAATTACTGAATCTCCAATATCGTGGTTCCCAGAAATATTTTGATTCGGCTTTTTCTGCTTGTTCATCAAATGGGATACCTTTATTTGAGTTTATATAATAATGTGAAAACGTGAAATTCAAATTTTGTTTCGGGTCATAACCCACTCTCAAGAGTGTACCGAGTTTATTAAAATCTGAATTCTCTCTGAGGTTACCATCTTCATTAATTTGTTTTTCATATTGCTTTGAAAGAGAGAACCCGTCTGATTCCCCATAATTTATTCCAAATGTCAGGTGGAGTTTATTAAATCTTTTTAAAAATAGGATATCAGAATATATGGAATTATTGCCCCCGTAAGAAAGGTTGATTTTTAGTTTAGTTTTATCCGGAACTTTTCCGGTAATTAAATTTATTGCTCCGCCAAGGGTATTCGCGCCATATTCCGCAGATGCATACCCCTTTGAAACTGTAACTCGTGAAATAGCAGATAAATTAATCAGGGATAGGTCAGTATCATTGTAATAAGGTTCATAGATAGGGATTCCATCAAGTAGGATTGCTATCTTATCCTGATGGATACCGCGTAATGTGATCTCATGAGAATCTTTTTGACCATAAGATAAATCAATTCCGGGGCTTAGTTCAATAATATCTTCAATCGTGAGCGGATTGAATGTTTTCAGGTTATCTGAGTCTATAATATCACGGTTATCAAATTCTTTCTCACCAATTATATAAATTTCGCCAAGATAATAAAACTCATATTCTTCCTGGTCTTCTGTTGCGAAAACAGGCACAATTAAAATTGCTAAAAGAAAACATATTAAAAATAATTTAATCTGTTTCATTTTAATCCTCCTCTTTTTTATATGTTAAATGTGAACCTTCAATTTCAATAGAAATCTTTTTCCCATTTTCAAACCCGGTCAAGCTTGAGATTGCTCCGATAATTGACCTGGAAATAATATCCTTCACGAATGGTTTTAAAGGAA
>DAOVMD010000045.1 GCA_030630935.1 Candidatus Mcinerneyibacteriota bacterium
AAGGAAGGAACTTTGTCCCGATTTTAATCTTCACCCCATGCTGTCTTAATTCACAAAGGGTAATGTCCCCGCCTTCGTTTAAAATCTTTTTGAGTGTGGTTTTACAGTCAAAGCCGCACTCACCGCATTTCTCATGTGTGAATCCGGGTAAGATCACAGGAACATTCTCCTCAATGAAATCAACAAAATTCTCAATATCTTCTAATGCATTGAAGACAGGCAGCCCTGAGATATTTGTTTTTCCCTTAGAAAATATCCCGGTTATTCCGATTGTAAAATCATCTATTCTGTTCAGGTCTTCCTCGTCTTTAAGTGAAATGATTTTTGGAATAATTTCTTTAGAGAATCCTTCACAGACAACCCAATCAACATCATAATGATTTATAATTTCTCTTAAATCTAAACTTTCTTTAAACATAATATCAGTTTCATTTAATCCCTTTGCTGTTACAGGATTTGCACCGATCAATTTATGCCGATATGTATCAGTCCCTTCAATATCAAGTGTAAAATCAGCAAAGTGGATATCCTTGATTGAAGCAACTGAATAACCACGTTTAATTAGTTCTTGAATTATATTCTCAACAGTAGTTGTTTTACCCGTATTGGAATGACCAAAGATGGAAAAAACTTTCATGTTTCACCTCATAATTTAAATTTTAATAAATCTGAATACAGCAATTAAAAAACTAAAAAGAATACACACCATTAAATAATCGCTAAAGACAAGTGAACCTTCTTTTGAAATATAGCTAAGTTTATTTGCTCTGAACCCTCTCAGATCGAGAACTGTTGCTAATTTTCTCGCAGTGAAAATTGAAGATATCATTAACGGGAATAAAATTTTCATATAATCAGAGAGGTTAACAAAGATTCTATTTTTTTGAATAATACCTTGTTTAAGGCGTAAAATATTTAGAGTCTTATCTGCTTTTTCTTTAATAAGCGGAATGAATCTATATGCAGTCAGTAAAGGGATAAGTAGTGAATGTGGCAGTCTTAATTTTTTCATTGCATTAAAGAATTCCTTTTCCGAAACATCCTTGAGCATTGTGGGTGTTGTTAAGATAATCATGATTGTAATTACCGCAAGGATAAATCTTAGAAGTCCTTCATCATATAAAATAGCAAAGTTATTAATCTTAATTACCGGTTCACCAATTCTGGAAAATATAGAATGAAGTATAAAAATACTGAATATAAACGAGAATAAAAATTTATATTTTCTGAATGGAAAGAAAATATCTCCACCAATAATTTGTGTAATGAGTAATGCAGATAGATAAATAAATATTATAAAATGGATATCTGTAGTAAATATGGAAGCTAATGATAATGAAATGATTATTAATAACTTTATTCTGACATCAATTTTTGACATTATTTAGTGACCAATTAAAATTAAAAGATTTAAAGTATTGTTCCGACTTAAAAAAATCAGAAGTATTACCAAGGAAAGCAATCTCACCATCGTCGAGAATTAAGATTTTATCTGAATCAGATAGATTGTTTATATTTCTATCAACATTAATGATAATATTATTTTTATTTTTATGCTCCATCAAAATCCTTTTTATTTTTTGAGTTGTGCTCTCGTCGAGTGATGAGAAGATTTCATCCAGGAGTAAAATCTTCGGTTCAATAACAAGGTTAATACAGAGTAGAGCTAGTTTCTTTTGACCATAGGATAAAATATTTGGATTGGAATACCGGAATTTCTCTAAACCTGTGATTTCCAAAACCGATTGAATTTTTAATTCAGCTTCTGATTCAGCAATGTTCATGTTTTCGAGTAGGAAAATAATTTCATCTTCTAAAGTTGTGAAGAAAAACTGGTCATCGGGATTTTGAAAGATCAAGCCGAATATTTCCGGTTTTTCATTGAGAGGAATATCAGATATGTTTTTGTCCTTGAATTTAATCTCACCGGAAAAATCACCTTTTTGAAATTCAGGTATTATCCCGACTAAAAATTTTAATAATGTTGTTTTCCCCGCTGCGTTATTCCCGCTTATCCCAAAGTATTCTCCTAACTTTATATCGAAGGAGATATTATTTAATTTAAAAATTGAACTGGGATATTTGAAATTTATATTTGAAGCTTTTAACATTTTAAATAGCTTCCTCAATTATATTTACTGCATAATAAGAAAGAGCCCCACCGATTGCTCCCATAGTAAATGAGATTCCTCCACCAATTAAAATAAGTAATGAGGTTACTATACCTCGTTGATAAAGAAAGATAACTAATAATGCTCCAAAAAAGTTAAAGGCTCCACCAGCTAAGATGTAAGAAAAGATATTGTTTAACTTACCTGTTAAGTAACTGATGAAATCACTAAAGAAACAGGGGAGGGTATATGTAATCAATGATAACCCGCCATGGCTTCCGAAACCTATTAAATTTACAAGGATAGCTTGAATAATTCCGATTAACGAAATTGCCCCGGTTTTCTTAACAAGCCCGGAACCGGTAAGAATAATGAATGTATAGACTATACCTAATAAACTACCACCGGGTAAGGGAATGATACTTCTTATAATTCCGGATATACTCGCAGTAACAGGTTTAATTGCAATCCCTATGCCTGCAAATAAAGCAATATAAACAAGGTCAAGTGTTGAAAAATAAAACTTTTTTCGCTTTGTCTTTTTATTCATATTTTATACTTTTTAAAAAAAACTTCCCGGTTGTAATATATAGAAACTATTAGTAATTACTAATTTAAATTTCTTCTTTTCCAAACACGGGAGGCATATTAGTTTTCTAATATACCCTATCACCTGGGAATCTTGTCCTTTCTCGAATTCAGATTTTCCAAGTCGAAAGAAATCAATTGGATTATAACATAATATTTTGTAGTTGTCAATGAAAAGTAGAAAAGAAAAAAAGGTTTAAGTGTTCAATACATGCTTCGCATGTGTTCAATAGTTCAAGTGTTAGTAAAACGTTTAAATGTTATTGTAGAGACGTGCCAAACTCAAGAAACTTTGTTACTTGAGCAGTGAATAGAGAACAGAGAGTAGAGAATAGAAAAGAATTTACTTTCATTTGATAATTAAGGATAAATAAATATTTCTCTTAGCTAGAGCATTGCCTTATGTAATGCAAATCACTATTCATTATTCATTTTTACTTATTCATTGTGGAGCGAAGCGAAACTGCTATCTGTTCTCTACTTTCAGAAAAAAGAACGGAGTTCTTTTTTCTAGTATTTCAGTTCTGAGCCGCCGATGAATTCTCTAAGTACGGAGTTTGACGGGATACATGAATCGTCTTCAACTGCTTCAATCGGGTCAAGTAATTCAAACAAGCGTTTTGCACGTAGGTATGCATCAAGTTGTTTTGGTTGATCCTGATATTTATCCATGATTGGCTTAATATATTGAAACAGGTGTTTTTTCATAACAGGAAGTTCATACGGCATTGCACCATCGAAGATAAAATCAGCATATTTCATATTTGGAATAATATGTTTAATTTCACCTTTCCTTACATAATGCCAGTGTCCTACTGTTCTTTCAGGATCATAGCTTCTGAACTGGAAGTCTCTAAGCATTCTTCTCAGGAGTCTATGGTCAGTCCATTTTATGAAATTTCCGTTTATATCCTTCAACTGGCATAGGGTTTCAATATAGAATTTAAATTTATTCTCTTCCGGGATATGCCCTGTCATACCGTCATAGAATCCGTATAAAGAATCTATTAATAAAATCTGATTATCTTTCAATCGGAACTTTGTAGATTCTTTTTCTCGCATCCCGGTTTTGAAATTATAAATAGGTACATCAATTTCTTTCCCATCAATCAGGTCAGAAAGATGTTCACTGATTAAAGTTAGGTCCAGTGCTTCGGGGGTTTCGAAATCATAATCACCAAACTCATCTTTAGGATGATGTTCCAGGTCAAAATAATAATTATCAACATTTAATGCGACCAATTCCAAACCATGTTTATTTAATGAGTCTTCGATTCGATGTGTTGTTGTGGTTTTTCCTGATGAAGACGGTCCTGAGATAATTATCATCCTGATGGTATCAATATGTTTATAAATATTTTGAGCCGCGACGGTTAAACGATAGTTATAATGGTCTTCCGCTTCTTTTACCAGTTGGCAGAACCTGTCTTTATCCTTAACGATTTTATTTAATTTTTCAACTGTTTCGCACCCATGCTCAACATTCCACCACAGAGTTCTCCAGATAACATCGTACGGGATATTACCATGTTGGTATTCCTTTTGATCCTTGCCTTTTCGCATTTCATTTCGTTGAGCCCGATATATGATATATGCTTTTGCAGTCTTTGCATGACCATTTTCAATCAGGATTTTCTCTACTATATTCTGGATACTTTCAACTGTTGGGAGCATCTTTTCACTATATGCAACATTGATAATTTCAATTACTTGATTTGTCAGATTTTCTGATAACTCTCGGTTATGCCCACCCACCGCAGCAGCAGACCTGTAAATTGCAAGGGTGATTTTCTCAGGATCAAAAGATACAAGTTCTCCTGTTCTTTTAATTATCGACTTAATTTTACATTCCTTATACATTATTAATAACTCCTTATCTTGTTTTAAAATGGTATTGTAATCTTTTTAATCTTTCCGGAGTTCCAAAATCTAACCAGAACTCATAATGCGGATAAGCATGGATATTAACACACTGACGTAATAACGGAAGAATAATATCATTCGAAAGTTCATAGTATGTTCCTGATGAACAGGAGGATAAATGTTTTTCGAAAATTGCCGGATTCCAAATTGAAATCCCGGTAAATATCCCGCCCTGTGCCACTGGAGCTGGACTGAAATTTTTACCGCTAAACTCAATTACTTGGAATTTTGAATCAATTTTCATGTCGAAACATTTTCTGGAAGGTTTAAATACTAATGTTAAATCACTTTTCATTTCATTATGAAATGCCATAAGTTTCTTTAAATTGATTTCAGTAAAAATATCGGAATTGATTACTATAAAATTATCTTCGGATAGATATTCCTTACAATTAATAATTGCTCCACCGGTTCCCAGGAGCTTCTCTTCATAGGAGAAATAGAATGAGAAATCTTCCAGACCGCTTGTGGTTGCAAAGAACCTGATTATCTCCTTCCATAAATGATGAAGATTGATTGCAGCATTAGAAATCTCTAATTCCCTGAGTTTATTAAGAATATGAATAATACTTTCCTTGTTACCAAATCTTATTAAACTTTTCGGGATCGAATTTGTTAATGGCCTGAGACGAGTACCTAAACCTGCAGAAAGGATTAAAGCTTTCAACTAATTTCTCCTGTTTAGGTTATTTTAGCATTTTTTTTTGAATATTTCAACTAAAAAAATGAAATGTTAAAATGTTCAAGTGTTCAATAGTTATTGTAGATTTTTGGAGTGCATTGATGAACTCTGTGAATCAATGCATTATAAAGGGTGCTTGCACTTCATCGATTAGCATCGATGCATTCCAAAACAAGAACTCAATAGTTCAAGTATTTTTATTAAGCGAGATTGCCGCGTCTGGTTCCTTCGCTACGCTCAGGACAAGCCTCGCAATGACAAATAACGGATTATCAGACAACCCACTAAATAATTTCTACTTGAAAAAATCATTTAATTATGATATATTATAGATAAGCAAAAAGAGAAGAAAGGTTAACATGGTAAATTCAAAGACTAAAAAGAAGACGAAATCCACCAAGAAGCGAAAAAAGAAATCGCATAAGTTTTCTTTCACATTTGATATTCTAATAATTCTTAGTATTCTGATATTGGGTGGGCTTGTTCATTTTTATATAGGCTCGATTTATATTATAAGCAATGATAATATGTCAACATTTCTTAATCCGGGATCTCGGGTATTCGTGAGTAAAATCCATTATGGCATTATTAATCCTGTTACAAATGAATCCACAGAGTTAAAATTTGGAGCTCCGAAGCGTGGTGATGTAATTTTATTTAAATCGAGTAAGTCTGATAATATAATTTTCATGAGGATTTTAGGTATCCCTGGTGATAAAGTCAGTTACAGGTATGATACAATTTTAATTAATTCAAAAATTCTTAAGAAGCAATATTACAGGAAGCGTCAATTTAGAAAACTTCACACAATTAAGCTTAAGGAAAATATGTTTTTTGTTGCCGGAGATAATGTCGACAATGATACCTTCGGTGGGAATTTTGAAATCGTTTCCCGGCAGCAGATTTTGGGTAAGGTTATTTTTAAATAAAATAGGAGATTTAATATGAAAGTCGTAACTTCGAGTCAGATGCGTGAGATTGATAATAAAGCGATAAACGAGTTTAAGATTCCGGGACTTATTTTAATGGAGAATGCCGGTCGTGAGATTTTCAATTATATGGTTGATCATTATGATGATGACCTTGATTTTATGAGGATAATTATTGTCTGCGGTAAAGGGAATAATGGCGGTGATGGATTTGTTCTTGCCCGGCATCTTTATAATAATGGCTATGATATTGAGATTGCTATCCTGGATAAGAAATCAACTTATAAGGGAGATGCCAGGATAAATCTCAGAGCGCTTCAGGATTTAGATATTGAGATTACACTAATTAAAAATTTTTTCATTGAAAAGATAATTAAATATTTAAAAGAATTTGATTTAATTGTTGATGCAATATTCGGGACCGGGTTCACCGGAGTTCCAAGGGGAGTTTATGCTTCGGTCATAGATGTAATAAATGATTTGGATTCAGAAGTAGTTTCAGTTGATATTCCATCAGGTTTAAATCCTGATACAGGAATTTCTGAAGGACAGGTAGTCTTTGCAGATATGACAGTTACGATGGGACTTCCAAAGCTTGGAATGACTATTTACCCGGGGTTGGAGTATTGTGGAGGTCTCTATCTTGCTGATATCAGTCTTCCGCCTGAATTATTATATGACCCTGCGGTTTTAACTGAATTAATTGATGAGATTGATTTACCAGGTCTTTATCGTGAATCTGATTCGCATAAGGGTGACTACGGTAAGATATTATTGATTGGGACTTCACCTGGTTTGACCGGGGCAGGGTGTATGGCTGGAGAAGCCGCACTTTATTCAGGGGCTGGTTTAATAACTTTAGCAGTTCCGGCATCTTTAAATTCAATTTTAGAGACAAAATTAACAGAGGTAATGACATTCCCGGTTCCGGATAGGGACGGGTACTTTACACCGGAGTCATTAGAAAAGATACTTGAATTTTCAGATAAGGTCGATGTTGTTGCGCTTGGTCCGGGGCTTGGCAGGTATGAAGAGACCGGAGAGTTTGTTTTAAAATTTTTAAATAAGTGTACAAAACCTTTAATCCTGGATGCAGATGCATTATTCTTTTTAAAAGACCATCTTGATTCAGTTAAGGAATATTCTTCAGATTTAATATTAACTCCTCATTACGGGGAATTCTCCAGGTTAACTGGGAAATCAATTAAAGAGATTAAGAAGAATAAAGTGAACATTGCAAGTGAATTTGCAGTCAAGAATAAGGTAATTTTAGTTTTAAAAGGTGCGGAAACCATAATTGCTGCCGAGTCCGGAGAAGTTTACATTAACATCTCAGGTACCCCAGGTATGGCGACTGGTGGTATGGGAGATGTTTTGACAGGTTTAATTGCTTCGTTCCTTGGACAGAAATTACTGCCGGTAACCGCGGCATATACTGCTTCATTTATTCTCGGGGTAACTGCTGAATACTTAACTGATGAAGTTGGTCATTCAGGTATTACACCTACAGAGATAATACAGGAACTTCCGGTTATAATCAAGGAATATCTCGAAGATGAAATCTAAAAGTAAAAATAAATCAAATTCAGAATTTTCCGAGTTAAAATTTTTAGATATAATTGAGAAAAAATTCAAGTATAAAGATAAGGATTTAATTATTGGAATCGGGGATGATGCAGCAGTCTTGAAATTTAAAAATGAAAATATTATTGCGACAACTGATATGATGGTTGAGAATGTACATTTCAATTTGAAATATTTCTCAATTATGGATTTGGCATATAAATTAGTTGCAGTTAATGTTTCTGACTTAATTGCGATGGGAGCAGACCCGAAATTTGCATTAATTTCAATTGCTGTTCCAAGGAAAAATTGTAAGGAGTTCCTATTAAAGTTTTCCAATGCAATTCGATCTGTTCTAAAGAGATTTTTTATTTTATTAGTTGGCGGTGATACTGTAAGTTCTGAGAAGCTTGTTCTTAATCTTACATTACTCGGTGAGAAGTCAAAGGGAAAACCACTATTACGGCCCAATGCAAAGGCAGGTGATTTAATTTTCTGTACAGGATATCCAGGTCTGTCCGGGTTAGGTCTGAAAGTTTTAAAGTCATCAAAAGAAAAGGATAAGTATATAAACTCTGTGAAACGGCATTTACGTCCTGAGCCCAGGATTGAATTTGTAAGAGATTTTGTGAAAGGGATAAAACAAATTGGCGGAGTGATCGATATCTCTGACGGTTTAGTAATTGATCTGTATAGAATTTTAAAGGCTTCAAATAAAGGAGCAGAACTATATGAGTCCGGGATTCCGATTCATCCAGAGCTGCGGAAATATTTCAAATCAAAAACGAAGATATTTGATTTAATCTTTTATGGTGGTGAAGATTTCGAATTAATATTCACGATTAATAAAAAGTTTAAAGAGAAGGTCATTAAGATTGCAAAGAGAGTAAAAGTTCCAATTTCAATAATCGGAAGAGTAACAAAATCAAAAGCTCCGGGCATAATTTTAAAAACTGAAACCACTGATATAAAATTGAAGATAAAAGGTTTTGACCATTTAAAATGAAAAAGTTTAAGTTAAGAACTTCAAGTGAAGATGAAACATTTCAATTAGGTTTCCGGTTTGCAGAGCTCGTAAATAGTTCACCGGGGTTAGTTAAGAATTTTATATTAACAGGTGATTTAGGTTGTGGTAAGACAATATTTGTAAAAGGGTTCCTGAGCTCATTTGAATTTCTTAAGAGTGAAGTGACCAGTCCAACATTCATTATTTTAAAGAGGTTTGAAACAGCGGATAGGAATATATATCATATTGATCTTTATCGATTAAATAGTCCCGGTGAGATTGAGGGTATAGGTATTTATGATTTCCTCGAAGAAGATAATGCGATAAGTTTAATTGAGTGGGGTGAAAAATTAAACTATAATTCTGATAACTCAGTTAAGGTAGTTTTTAACTGGATTGACGAAGAGCTCCGGGATATTACTGTTGAAGCAGAGAATGATATTTTCAAAATTATTGAAAAGAGATTATCGACTTGAAAAATGGAAAGAAGAATTTTGGTTTTTTATTTTTTATATTTATTGGGTTTGGGGTATTATATTATTTATTCACATCAAGGTATGTAAATTTCTATGATTCGGGTGAGTTTATAGTTGCAGTCAAGACATTCGGAATATCACACCCACCGGGGTACCCTTTATTACCTGTGCTGTTTAGATTTGTAATGCTATTTATTCCGGTTAAAGATTTTACATTTAAATGTAACCTTACATCTGCATTCTTCAATGTCTTAACCATCACATGTGCCGGAATTATTCTACTCGATTTGAAGAGGAAATTTTATAACAAGGTCTTCGAAAAAGAGAATTCGTATATCGATTATGTCAGCGTCTTAATCGGTGTGGTTTTATTCGGGTTCTTCCCTTCAATTTTCAAATCTGGCTTAAGGACAGAGGTATATTCTCTGTTTAATTTGTTCTTTATTCTATACTTTTTATTGTTTTTAAAATCGATTTTTGAAAATATTAAATATTCAAAGTTTGCATTTTTCATTTTCGGGATGGGCTTAATTATTCACCCCCTGATTTTACTGCTTGTACCACTTGTGATTTATCAGTTCTTTCTACTTATAAAGGCAAAGGATATAAAAAATATTACTCAATCCATAATTTATTTCTGCTTAGGTTTCATGACAGTTTTAGTTATTCCAATTCTATCATCAGGGAATCCTTATATTAATTTTGAAGGGGTTAATAATTATCAGAGTTTTAAAGCATTAATAATGCGTGAAGGTTTTTCACGGAATACTTTTGCTTTCGGAAAAGACCTGTTAAGGAAAACTTTTATCTTCGGTTCTGCATTAAAGAACTTCAATCTTGAATTTATACCAGGAATAATTATTTCAATTACAGGAGCTGTTATTGTATATAAGAAATTTGAGAAAAAATTATTTTATGTTTTGACCTTATTCAGTATTTTCTGGTTCTATATTATTATCTTTATTTTTGATTACCAGTTCAGCTTCGGAAGTACTGATTATGAATTTTTCTTTACTCCGTTTTATTTAATATTTATTCTATTCTATTCAATTGCATTATGGTGGTTTGTAGATAGTATTTTCTGGAAATTTCCTAAATTAAAAGTAACCGGTAAGGTCACAGGATTTATATTAGTTTTGATCTTAATATTTATTTTGAAGTTCCCTGCTAAATATAACATGAGAGATTATAAGTATGCAGATGATTATGGGCGAAACCTGATTAGGTCAACTTCATTAACAACCGGAAAGAAAATTGTGATATTTTCTTTTGATGATAATTCAAGTTTTATTCTTATGTATTTAAAAGTCATTCAGGATTTTAAAGAGGTAGAAATTATCCCGATTACTTTAATTAATTCTGATTGGTTCATTAAACAAGTCAGGTTACGTGACCCGGACCTGGTGATCTCAAGATATCCGTTTATCACGGGGGAGTGGGGTGGGTTATATGATTATATTATGGAATTTGAGAAGCAAAATAGGGATAGATATGATGTTTATACAACTTTCAATGAAGAGGTATTTGCCAGGCCATTATTATTTTCCTGTGGTCTGCTCTATTCGGGTTCTGAGAAAGTTAATAGCACAGGTGACAGTCTGAATTCTCCGGATAATCAATTAAGTTTTAAGAATTATAAGGTGAATGAATCGGTATATCCGGAGATTAATGAGCTCATGATTTTTTATTCAAATTACTTTTTTGGGAACTCAGTTAATTATTTTAAACAGAAAAGGTTTAAGAAATCAGAAGTTTACATTAATAAAGCACTCGAAATAAATTGTGATAATTCATATTATCTTTATCAGCTTGGAATAATAAAAATGAAGCAGCAGGAATATTCATCTGGTTTAGAAGCTTTCAAGAAACATATTAAATTCTCAGACGAACCTTTGAACGGATATTTAAATGCAATGTTCTGTGCGTATAAACTTAATGATGAAAAGGAGTTCCACGAACTTTATGAAATTTCTTCTCCAATGTATAGAGATGATAACTATTACTCCTGGCGAGTTTCATTTTTATTATTTAAGATGAGTAGGTTTGAGGACTCCCTGGATTTATTGAAGAATTTTGATGCGGAGAATCCAATGATTAATTTATCGATTGGTTTGAATCTTTATTATATGGGGAAGGTCGATGACGCAAAAGAAATTTTTAAAACAATTCCTGATGATATTAAAGATGCAAATGCAGATTATTTAATTATAAAAGAGAAATTTTAAAAATGAGACCTATATTTGATTTAGATAAGCACTGGAAAAGGATATTATTAAATTCAATTGTCCCACTTATGTTCCTTTTTATTTATATTATTTATAGTCTTAAACTTAAAATGTATGTCAGTTTTTCAAGTGTTCCTGAATCTTCAAGGAATCTCTTTATCGCATTCTATTTCTTTTTTATGGCATTTACAATTTTAATTTGTCTGACTATTGGATTTTCTTGGTCAAAGAAATACGGGTTGATCGGCTGGAAAGGAATTTCTATAAAAGACAAAATATTCTGGGAAGTTATGATTCTTGGTCTTGGATCAGCTTTAATTTTGTATCTCCTTATTGATAGGGTTTTATTTGAGAATATGAAAACTTTCTGGCCTGATGATTGGTTAGACGTTTTCATGAAACAACTCAGGCTACCGTTAATTCTCGAGATTGTTCTGAGGTTCGGGCTGGTAACATTAATTTATAGGCTGAATAAAAATGCATTCAGAGCTGTTATTTACGTTGCAGTATTCTATGCAGTTGCAGATATTAATAGTCAGATTCTGCATTTTGGTCTTGAACTTAAAACATATACTTTGCTTATTTTAACATATTTATATTTCTTTATTAGAAATTCAATTTCAGGATATATTTATGTGAAGGGTGGAATTTATTATTCTATGTTATTTCAATTTATAATTGGGATACGATATTATC
>DAOVMD010000226.1 GCA_030630935.1 Candidatus Mcinerneyibacteriota bacterium
AAAAAATTAGATATTCAGAAGTGCAGTGAGGAGTTACTAAAAGCAGCTCTTGATAATGGTGGAAAAGATAACATAACAATAGTTTTATTAAAAGTATTTGGATAGAATTATGACAGATGAACTTCATTCTTTTGGAAATTATGAGATTCTGGAGAAGATAGCATCCGGGGGGATGGCTTCTGTCTTTCTCGCAAAGAGACGCGGCTTACACGGATTTGAAAAAATTGTTGCGATTAAGAAAATTCTTGAGCATCTTGCGGATAATGAAGAATTTCTTGATATGTTTGTTAATGAAGCAAAGCTTGCAGCACAATTAACACATCAGAATATTGTCCAGATCTTTGAGCTTGGTAAGATAGGAGTTTCTTTCTTCATGGTCATGGAATATGTGAAAGGGAAGGACCTGAGACATATTATGAAAGCGTGTTATGCGAAGAAAATCAATATTCCACTATTATCCCTCGAGATAATCAAGCAAGTATGTTCAGGACTGGATTATGCACATAGGAAAAGAGATTTAAATAATGTTCCTCTTAACATTGTACATCGTGATATTTCACCGCAAAATATTCTTGTTACATACGAGGGTGAAGTAAAGGTTGTTGATTTTGGTATTGCAAAGGCAGCAATCCAGACTGAATCAACTCGTGCCGGAGTTCTAAAAGGTAAGGTTTCTTATATGTCTCCTGAGCAAGCTTGGGGAAAATTAGTGGATCATAGATCAGATGTTTTTTCAACCGGAATCATTCTGTACGAATTAATTACAGGTAAGAAATGCTTCAAGGGAGTATCGCCGTTAGAGACTCTTGAATTTGTCCGTGAAGTAAAATATACTCCGCCGCTTGAGATAAATCCTAAAATCCCTGAAGATATCTGTAAAATAATTAAAAAATCCATGGCAAAGAATACTCTTGATAGATATCAATATTGCTCTGAGATGAAGGACGATATTGAAAAATTTATATATGGCAGCAACTATCCGAAGGACTCATTTGACCTATCAAAATTCATGCATATAGTTTTTAAGGAAGAAATAAAGCAAGCAGAAGAACATCTTTCTGAGTTAATTAAGAAAGGAGGAGTTGATTTAACGAAGGAACCGACTGAAAAGGCAAAATTCCCTTCCCCTGAAACAACCCCATCAACTGCAAAAACAACTGATACTATGAAATCAGGAAATAGAAGAACATCTGTAAGTTTTGCTAAAGATATCCGCAAAGGGAAATCTCAAAGTACTTTAGTCGTACTTATGAAATCTATAATCTATTTTTGTTTGCCATTTTTAGTTTTATGGAATTTCTATCCGAGTTTATATTCGTTATTAATTAATTCAATTCCAATCGATAAAAAAATTCATAAAGTTTTGGATTTTCATGTTTCCGGATTACCCGAAATTGTTTTGGGCTTTTCTCATTCAGAACGGACTCAACCTGTAAAACGTTTGAGTCCAAGTAACCTCCAATTTACAAAGATAATTCTCCTTTCAACAGGAATAAAACAAGTTTTAATTAATAATGTTCCTGCTGAAGTGATTGAGAAGGATGGGAAGACTTTTGTCTGGGGTATTGAAACCAATAAGAAGATAAAGTTAAAGATTTTTAAAGATGGATTCAAACCTGTTGAACAGGAAATATTTCTCAATACAATCTTCCCAATTAAAGCATATCCGATTAAATTTCTCGCGGATAATTTAATTATCAGATTTGTAACTGAACCTCCCGGAGCAAAGATTACACTGAATAATAAACCAATTGAAACTAAAACACCTTATGAAATAATTATCTCAACTCCAACCAGAGATCAACCTTATGAGTATTCTCTTGAATATAAAGATTTCGGAATATATACTTCAACTTTCCTTCCGGGGAATGCGACATATTATCAAGCTTACCATAAATTTGTTAAGGAATATGGAACCTTGAAAATAAAAATTGAACCCAAGGGTCTTATTTTTATGGGGAGAAAACAGATTGGCTTGAGTAAAGGTAGATATTTTATTAAGAAGATGTTAACCGGAAAATATAAGTTAAAGATTTATAATCCAGATGCTGAGATAACTCAATATATAATTGTCAAGATTGAAAAAGATAAGGTAACTACTAAGGAAATCAAATTAAATGTTAATATTGGCTGGGTAAAAGTGATTTCTAATCCACCCAATTTACGTGTTATAATTGATGGTGTTGATGCAGGCCTGACGCCGATCGCGAAGTGGAAGTTAAAAACCGGAACTCACAAGATTGTAATAAGACATGAAACACAGGGTGATAGGATTTTTGAAAGAGTCATTAAACCTAATAAAACCATTACAATTCATCATAACTTTTTAAAATAAAGTAAAGTAAAATGTATTGTTCAAATTGTAAATCAGATTTTCCTGAGGAATTGAAAGATTGTCCTGTTTGCGGAGAAAAATTAAAAGACTATGAAAATCAACAACCTCCTCCGGAACCGTCTAAAGTATTTAAAAAAATTGCTGTTGTAAATAATCCAATTGAAGCAAACTTTCTCCAGGGTTTACTTCAGGAGAATGGAATTTCTGTTTTATTAACAGGTAATGTTGCATCAACTGTTTACCCATTAAATGTCGATGGAATGGGTAAAGTCAGGATTCTTGTCGCCGAGAACTCTGTTAATGACGCATTATCTCTTATTGCAGAAAGAGAATTAAATGAAACTGAGGATATTTGCCCGGAATGTGGTGCAAAAGCACATATCTGGTTTCGATATTGTCACAATTGCAGCAATGAAATTAGTACGAAATCAATTTTAGAAACTGAATATAAAAAACAAGTTTTTATGAAAAAGATTAAACTTGATGCGACCTGCCCAGATTGCAATTCCCCAATTCATTTTGAGTCAAAATATTGTCCAATGTGCGGGAAAAAATTAAAATAAAACGATTTAACTTATGAATGATTATAGAAATAAAATTAGAAATTTTAGCATTATTGCACATATTGATCATGGGAAATCTACTCTGGCTGATAGAATGCTCGAAATAACCGGAACCGTTTCTTCAAGAGGGATGAGAAAACAGTTTCTTGATAAATTAGAAGTTGAAAGGGAAAGAGGAATTACAATTAAAGCTCAACCTATTAGGATGGAATATACTGCTGCAGATGGTATCAAGTATTTTCTCAACCTAATAGATACTCCAGGGCATGTCGATTTTACATATGAAGTTTCAAGATCACTCGCTGCTTGCGAAGGTGCTATTTTACTAATAGATGCAACTCAGGGAATTGAAGCTCAGACGTTGTCTAATCTCCATCTCGCAATGGACCTTGATTTAAAAGTGATCCCGGTGATTAATAAGATTGATATGTCAAATGCAAGAGTCGATGAAGTAAGAAATGACATCAATGCAATCCTGGGGTTTACACCTGAAGAAGTTCATTTAACCTCCGCAACCAAAGGCACAGGTGTTAAAGCATTACTTGAACTAATAATTCATAAGATACCATCCCCAGGGGATACTGAAGATAAGTTAAAAGCATTAATATTTGATTCAACATACAATTCATTTAAGGGTGTAATGATGTATGTCAAGGTAATTACAGGTGAGATGCATTTAGGTGATTCGATAAAATTTATGTCAAATGATTTGGATTATGAGATAATTGAACTTGGTTATTTTGGAGAGAAATTAATCATAAATGATATTTTAACTACAGGTGAAGTAGGTTATGTTCTTGCCGGAGTCAAGAATATTAAGGATATAAAGATTGGTGATACGATTACATTAAAAGACAATCCTGCCATCTCTCCCTTATCGGGGTTTAAAGAGATGAAGCCTTTAGTTTTCTGTGGATTATATCCATCGATTAACAAGGATTTTGAACATCTCCGCAGTTCGATAGAGAAGATACAATTAAATGATGCTTCTTTAAAATTTATTCCAGAGGACTCAGTTGCATTAGGTCCTGGTTTCAGGTGTGGTTTTTTAGGTAATCTTCACATGGAGATTACTCAAGAGAGATTGGAGCAGGAATTTAATTTAAATATAATTGCCACTTCTCCTAATGTAAGGTATTTAATTCATCATAATAATGGAGAGACATTAGAGGTTGAGAATCCTGTATCTATGCCTGTTTCCGGTGATATTGAATATGTTGAAGAGCCATTTATCCGTGCAACGATTATTACGATGAGTGATTTTATAGGTGGTATAATGAAATTATGTGAGGATAAACGTGGCGAGTTCATTGAGATGGAATATATATCTACAAAACGTGTAATCATTCATTATAATCTACCGTTGAATGAAATAATTGTTGATTTCTTTAGTAAACTAAAATCAGTTACCAAGGGATATGGTTCGATGGATTATGAAGAGATATTCTATCAGAAATCCCAACTTGTTAAAGTCGATATTTTAGTTAATTCAAAGTCGATTGATTCATTATCTTTCATATCACATTCCGATAAAGCCTACCGAAAAGGTCTTGCATTAATTGAAAAATTACGAAAATTAATTAAGCGTCAACTATTTGAGGTTGTTCTTCAAGCTGCAATTGGTTCAAGAATTATAGCAAGAGCATCGATCTCCGCGATGCGTAAAAATGTTACTGCTAAGTGTTATGGAGGTGATATTACGCGTAAACGTAAACTTCTTGAGAAACAAAAAGAAGGTAAAAAGCGTATGAAGATGGTCGGTATGGTTGAGATTCCACAGGAAGCTTTTATGGCAGTTTTGAAATTGGAATAAAAGGTTGGGTTAACTCCGTTAACCCAACAGAGAACAGAGAGCAGATAGCAGATATCAGATAGCAGAGAGCAGAGAATAGACCCCGTACCACGCACTTTGCTAGGGTGCAGGTCGTCGTAGCAGTCGTTTTATAGATAAGATACAGCCTCGCTGTCGAGTCAAGAAGAGCACAAGGCACAAGTGCACAAAGGCGCGTTCAAGTACTGTGTTCCGAATTCACTCGATTTTTCTATATTATATTATATTATATAATATACTATAATATTCTAATATAATAAATATTATAAAAAAATAAAATTTTCATTGAAATTTTGAGTAAAATATGTTATCATTACTAAATAAATATGGAGGAATTTGTGAAAGATATTAAGTTATTGCAAAATATCCCGTTATTTAAGTATTTAACTGAACCTGAATTAGAGAAGATCCTACAGTTAGCTTTTGTAAAGGAATATAAGCAGAACTTTACATTATTCTTTCAAGGAATGCAGGGTGGAGTAATGTATGTAATTTTACGCGGAAGTATTACAATAATTGGTAAGGATTCTGATGGTGTAGAGCATGAAATTGTAACATTACGGCGTGGAGATTATCTTGGTGAGATGTCAATGATAGAAGAGGAGCGTCGTTCTGCGACTGCTCGAGTATTGGAGACTTCATTATTACTTGTTATTACGAAGAAATGTTTTACTAACATGCTCGAGACCGATCCATCGATTACATCTAAGTTATTACTGGAATTTTTAATTACGATGTCTCAGCGTTTACGTGCAACTACAAAGAAATTAAATGCACTTTAAATTCAAGAAGAAGGTTAAGTAAGTTATGATAGAAGAGTTTTATAAGCTCAATGAAAAGCCGTTTCTTAATAATCTTGATTCACGTTTTATATACCAGTCCTCGAATTTTGAGGAGGGCTTTGCACGCTTAATATTGAACATTCTTGAATTAAACAGCGGGCTTTCAATGATCACTGGTG
>DAOVMD010000210.1 GCA_030630935.1 Candidatus Mcinerneyibacteriota bacterium
AATTCTTTTTCTTTTGTTTTTATTTGTTTTCCTCCGTGTTCTCAGTGTCCGGAGTTTACCCCGTTTTTTCGGGGTGGTGAAAATTATACATTTGATAGTTTTATAAGTATCTCCAACTTTAAACAAGTATATTGCAATCTATAATATAGCGGCGTGTTCAGTGTGTTCAGCGGTTAATTTTTTATTTGTAAACTCCATAAAGACAGGCAAATGGGGAGGAGGGTGCTTAAAGTTCTGTAAATATTGTATTATTCGATAAATAACAGGTTTTTGTGAATAAACTTTTCACAGTACCATAAATTGTGAAAGGATATCAAATTAACTACTCAATTAGATATATTTTCAATCTGTAATATCTTTTAATATTTTACAGACCTGATTTAATATCATTTTCCGGTTATACAGAGCTTCGACCTTTTTATAACTCAAAGCTCCCATTCGTGCACAAAGATTCTTGTTCATTATCAATTCAATACATTTCTCTGCAATCTGGTCAGGATGATCTCTAATAAAGATTTCCTTCCCGTCTTCGAACTCTAATCCTTCAACTCCAATGGAAGTTGAAACAACGGGTTTGCCATAGGATGCAGCTTCAAGTATTTTTATTCTTGTTCCCGAGCCAATTGAAATTGGTGTACAAACTATACGCACGTTTTGATATAATTCATCAAGGTCATCAACAAACCCCGTATAAGAAACGCCTTCTAACGAAGTTGAATAAAATTTTATCCTCTCAGGAGAATCACCTGCAATAATTAATTCACAATCAGGGATAATTAACCTAATCCTTGGAAAAACATGTTCTATTAATAATTCAGCTGCGTACACATTCGGTTCATATAAATATGTTCCCAGGTAAAGAATTGTCTTTTTCACCGGAACCGGTAAGATGCGTTTTAACGTAACTGAATTTGGTATAGTTATAATTTTATCGCCTTGTGAAAATTTATCTAAATGCTTTTTATCTTTATTTGAACAAACAAAAACTTTGTCCGAGATTCGAATCGTCTTCCTTTCAGAATTACAAATAAGATATTTATAAAACACTGACTGCATCTTTTGCGCAATTGTTTGATCCTTTTGATGAGCCGTTCTAATAAATCGAATATGTTCAATATCACAAAAGTCAAAGTAAATTTGCTGAGATGTCTCCGGGTTGAGTAGAAATGGAAGCATTGAATTAATTTTAAAAACAAAAATAAAATCTGGTTTATAGTTTGAAATTATCTTTTTAAGTCCGGTATTTCTTAATGAATTATTATGATAATAAATAGAATCTTTTCTTGTTCCAAACGCACTTTTAATAAAAGATTTTAAAAAGAATTTTATCTTTTGAGATATGGTAAATTCATTAATTGATTTTGGGGTTGAGATAAATACCGGGTCAACTTTGTCACCATAGATTTTCATTACTTTTTTTCTGAGAATATTCTTATTGGTTTTTCGCCTTACCTCATTTCGGGAAACAAGGAAAACCAGTTTAATCTCAGAAACGGATTTTATTGCTTCAATAAATAGGTTCATTCTTTGAAACGCACCAAAAACAGATTTTCGCTTATTACCGGGAAGAAATTCTGTTACAAAAATTACACGCATTTTTTTACTCAATTATTGTTTTAAATAAATTATATATCAATTAAAATATCATTAATAATCGTACCTGTATATTAATCTTGTATTTGAGATGCAAAACAAAACTATATTTACTTAATAGCGCAATCTACTCACCAATGATTTTTATTAGAACCCTTTTTCTTCGTCGACCATCAAACTCACCATAAAAAATCTGTTCCCACGGACCAAAATCTAACTTCCCTTTAGTTACGGCAACTACAACTTCCCTGCCCATAACCTGTCTTTTAATATGTGCATCACCATTTGTTTCCCCGGTATTATTATGTTCATATAGAGCTGGGTTGTGTGGAATATGTTCTTCGAGCCAGCGTTTGTAGTCGTTATGAAGTCCATGTTCCGCGTCATTAATAAAAACACTCGCGGTAATATGCATCGGGCTGACAAGACATAGTCCCTCCTTGATACCACTTGCCCGCAACTCTGTTTCTACTTCATCTGTTATGTTTATAAATTCGATTCTGCTGTTTGTGTTAAACCACAATTCCTTCCTGTAACTTTTCATCTTCAACCTCCTGAAAATAAGTTAACAATATTAATTATAACATAAAGAACATATTTCTGCAAATAAAAAAATAGCATCGCTTCGCTCTGCAATTAATAATGAACAATGAAAAATGAATAATGGTTTTGCTTTATATATGACAATGCTTTAATCTGTAAAGCAACTGCTCTCTGTTCTCTGTTATCAATTCTCTATTCAAGCAACAGAGTTGCTGAGAATAGCAGGTCGACGAACAGAGAGAGGAGATTGAGTTTACCCCGATTTGTCGGGGACACGAAGTGCATCGGGAGAACTAAAGAGAACTGAAGAGGATTAAAAAAACAAAGAAAGGAATGAAAAATAAAAAAAGAACATGGTACATCCTATAAATGGTGTAAGTAATATTATTGACAAAATATTCTTTGGTCTTAGAATGCCATGAGATTGCCGCGCTCCACGGACGCAAGCTAGATCTTCGATGCGCAATGACAAATAACGTTTGCAAATTTAAAAACGATAGAGAAAAACGGTTTATCAATTAATAATTATCAATCATAAATCATAAATGTGCAGCGAAGCAAGATCTAGCAAAGCGTCAAGGGGAGCAAGCTCCCTTTTAAAATGCGAAACTATTATCTATAAAACGACTGCTATCAGTTCTCTGATATCTGTTCTCTGATCTCTATTTATCCCATTTCCCTCTGAAAAGGATAACTTTCTTAGAATCTCGTTCTATTATTTCATTTTCAACTTTTACATTTTTTCCACCGCAGATGTCTATTATTTTTTCCATCCACCCGGAAATCCTTTCTGCTAAAAGTCCATCTGATAAGGGATTGTTTCTACCTTCAACACAGAGCTTCCCTTCTCCCTGCTCAGGTAATATCATCTCTCCCTCATCAAAATACCCGGAAAAAACTTTTGGCGCTTTATTAACAACGATCTCAGGGGTTCCTAATTTAACATGAATCCGGTATGGTGATTTGAAGTATTCAATAGCAGTAAATTCACCTATTAAACGAGCCTTTTTAATATCTCCATCATAAAAATGATCAATTGTAGCTTTAGTCAAATTATGATAAAGCTCATAAGGATACCACATTGAGCTCGGAATAGTAATCTCTAATACTTTCTGTTCTTCTTCCGATAGCTTCTCTATAACAGTTTTTAAACCACTTTCACCAAAGTAGGTTTTTATAAAGTTCATTGTTCCGGAAATTAAAGTTCCTTTAACCTTCATGTTCGCCCCCCTTTAATTTTTAAAATATGTTTTAAAATTTCTATAATAAATATTGATAGATCTGGTCCAGTATCAGAATTGTCTGCAGTGCTCTTGTTTTGAGATAATCTTCAGGAAAATCCAAGCTCAAAGAATCAATTTTATCTGTCTCAAAATTAAACACAGAAAAAACAATCTCTTTCAGGTATTTATAAAAATATTCAGGAATAAACAATAAATCTTTCTGAGAGGATTGTGTCTTTCCCCTTTCAATGAGATATGTTAATAAATAAGTTAAACTAACCTTACCACCCTTTCCGGTTTCTTTAAAATACCGAAATCGAATAACTCCTTCAATCTCCTTTATTAGTTTTTTAATACAGAGAATATATCCTTCTTTATTGTTCTTGAGATAAGCAATAAGTCCTGCTTCTATTAAGGATTGCTGTTTTTCATAAATTGGGTTTTGCCACCACTTAAAAGTTATACTATCAATCCTTGATTTATCAAAAGCAGCAATAAAGAAATTCTTTCTATTTTCATGATCAAGTTCATCTGAGTATATATCTTTTAATTCATTAAATTCCTTGCCGAGTAATTCAATAAACGGGAACCAGCCATCTATCATCATTTTCATAAATTCAATCTTCGATTCCAAAGTAAGATAAATATACTCAAACATTAATCGCTTATATAATGAAGCTATCTTCAATGATAACCAATCTAAGCTGAGAGGATTAAATGGATCTAAAAAGAAAAATAATCCGAATTTCCATTTTACCTTAAAACAAAATATTATTTTATCTGTTTTCTTTATCTCAATCTCGGTAAATGTAACTTTCTTTAAACTCCTGATATCAGAATCCTCGATTAACGCTGTATCTAAAAGGTCTGTCGAATTACCAACTCTGATTTTTACAGGGAAATTATTTATATATATGTGTGCAGTTGAATTACTATGAATTACAATTAAAAATTTTGAAGTAGAGTCTGCTGAGATTCCTAATTTATCAAAAAAACTATGTTTTATCTGGTCAATATAATCATAAAATTTACTATCATCAGATGTCAGAATACCTGTTGTAATTACTTCAACAAATTCATCAGTCTTGGTGCTCTTCGAGAAAAAACCCTCAAATACTTGATCCTGCGTTAACTGATCCAGATAGTATTCATTCTCTTTAGAAGAACTATCAGCTTTAACCTCTCCCATTGTCGGAACTTCAATTGAATCAACAACCTGATCTGTTACTTGAACTTCTTCTGAATTAATCCTGGGTGGAGGGGGTTTGGAAACCATGGAGTCTTCACTAAGCTCTTCAGACGGCTTTAATGGTTCATCAAATGTTATCGTTTCGGTTTTATAGATATCTTCATCATTATTCTCATCAAGTTTTTGTAATTCGTCCTCAACCTCTTGAACTTCTGCCTCCCCTACTTCTTCCTCAATTTCTAAAGATGCGATTTGCGATTTTAAAGGCGGGGAGATCTCGGTCTCCTGGTCAATAGTGACTGCGGATTTCTTCTTAGCAACTTTATTAGTTTTAACCTTATGCTTTTTACCGAATTTCTTTCTTTTTGGTTTTGTTTTCTTACTCATTGTTCTTCCGATTTTTATCTATTATATAACAAATTTAATGAAAAAGCAATTAAAATATTTATTTTTATTCTTTTTAATGTTAAAGAAATGCACTGAGCCACATTGAAACTCTTTGTAAACTGTTTCCTTGTTAAGGCAGTATATGCAAAAATATAGATTGCCACAGCATCACAAAGAGGCTGTTCGACAACCCCATTTTGTCATTGCAAAGGAGGAGTATTGCGACGACTGCGGCAATCTTAGAGCAAGCCATCTTTTAAAAAAGCGCGATTACGAAGCCTTTTCCGAATACAATGAGGAAGCTCGTTCGCTATTTTCCGCACTTTCCGACGCTTCGCTAAATCTTCGATTCGTTAATGACAATACTTTCGTTTTAAGTTATCCACAATTTCTCGGACAACCTCCACGGAGGACTTGGAGAAAAAACAAAAAAGAAAATAAAAACATCAAAAGAAAGGAGAAACAAACAATAGAAAAATCGGTTTATCAATTAATAAGGAAGGGTGCAAGCACCCTTTGAACATACCTCTTTGTAAACCCCAATATGCACCAATCCAAACTGGATTGGTGTGAAGGTTAGTACTTTTAAAAGTATTATAATTAGGCAGAACAATGGGGGTTCACCCCCATAAATCATAAATGTTTAGCGAAGCGAAACTATATCCGCAGAGGACGCAGGCTAGATCTTTCTTCGCTACGATGCGCAATAACATTATAAAGTTTGAATTACAAACTAACAAAATTTAGTATACACACCTGTGACCAAGTGACCACAGCAATTCCGCAAAATTAATTTAAAACATATTAAACATACCATTTTAAGGCATAAATAGAAGAATATATATAGTGACTAAATTCGCATTCGCTGTTTTTTAGTATTTCAAGATTAATATGCCTTGCAAATTATGGTAGATAGACAAAAAGATTTAAATTTCTTAATTATTTTTTATTTTCTTTTTTTTCTTGACATTTATGAAAAAATATGTTATAATTATATATGATATACTAATAGTATATCATTAGTATATCAGATGAAAAATAAAAAAGAGGTGTAATTATGAAAA
>DAOVMD010000204.1 GCA_030630935.1 Candidatus Mcinerneyibacteriota bacterium
ATCTTTATTTTCATTATATATAGTTCTCCTTGTTATTTTACCAACTTTTTTGGAGAAGAACCTTTTTGTTTTTTTCTTGACATTAAACCAAAAATCTGATATAATCTTTGATTTTGGAGGATAAAAAACCATGGATATAAAAGTTAACTGGTTAAATAATATGACATTTGAAGGTTACGGTAAGACCGGAACCAATATCCTAATGGATACTCCTGTTGATAAAGGCGGAGAAGATAAAGGACCGACTCCAAAAGAAATTTACTTAATGAGTGTTGCTGGGTGTACCGGTATGGATGTTATTAGTATTTTAAAGAAGAAAAGACTCACTGTTACCGGCTTCGAAATTGAGGTTTTTGCAGATGAGATTATTGATACCCACCCCCACATATTCACGAAAATAAAGATTCACTACTCAATTATAGGTAAAGATTTAACAGAGCCGGCAATTAAACAGGCAATTGATCTCTCACAGAATAAATATTGTGGTGTTTCAGAAATGATGCGGAAGGCATTTGAAATTGAATATACATTTGAATTTAATAATGAGAAGGAGTAGTTAGATGGAAAGATTCATTGATGAAGATTCGCAGAAGCAATTAAAGGAATTATTTGAGAAGGAATTCGAAGGCGATATCGACATTCATCTTTATATTGGTGAAAAACCTAATGATTTTTCATTATTTTCAAAACAGATATTTGAGGAATTATCAGAACTTGATTCCAGGATTAAACTGAATATTTACAATACACCAGAATCTCCTAACCCGTTAATTCCAATGTATCCTACTATCTGGATAGGAAAAGATCTTGGGCATAGAATTTTATATTGGGGAGCACCATATCAACATGAATTTAATGGTTTAATAAACACGCTTCTGATTGTTTCTCAGGGGAAAACAGATATCCCCGAGAACCTGAAGAAATCTATTTCTGAGCTGGAGAAAGAAGTCAAGATTCATGTTTTTGTAACACCTCAATGTCCACATTGTCCTATGTCTGTTGTAACCGGACATAAAATTGCATTGGAATCAAATGGTAAGGTAACTTCTATTTGTGTTGAAGCTCAGGAAAACCCTGAACTCTCGAACCGATTTAATGTATCTTCCGTACCACAACAAGTAATAAATGAAGACCTTGAATCCATTTCTGTTGGAGCTCCAAATATTAATACATTTGTTGAACAGATTCTTTCTTATGGTAAGGGAAAACCGGAAACAGTAATTGAAGCAAGGGAAGAAGTTCCAAAAGCTGAATTATTACTTCTTAAACCGGAAGAAATTAAGGATGTTCTAGAAAAACATCAGAAAGTTGTGGCAATATTTACCGGTGATGAGTGCCAGGACTGCGAAGGAGTTAAGGACATACTTAAAGGAATGCTAAGCGAAGTTGGTGACTCTCTTAAGATCATTGAAATCGATTTAGGTTCAAAACGTGAGATTCCGGGATTTAAACCGTTTCCTATGATTCCAACTATTATTTCATTTGAAAAGAGCGAAGAAAAAGGAAGATGGATGGGCAGCCTACCTCCACCGGTTTTAAAAGCACAGATTAAAAAATTTTCAGAAAAGGATTAATAGAATATAAATGAAAACACATAAAGTAATTGTATTTACTTCCCCATCATGTTCCTGGTGTAGAAAAGTAAAGGACTATCTTAAGAAAAACAAAGTTAGATTCACAGAAATTGATATTGTTAAAAAACCTGAAGCAGCAAGAGATATTCAGAAAAAAACAGGACAGATCGGAGTACCTGTAATATTGATTAATAACAGAGCAGTTGTTGGATTTAATAAAGATAAAATTGATAGAATGTTAGAACTAAAAAAACATTAAAAGGAGGTTTCCTAATGGGTATCAAAATTAAACCCTTAAAGGACAGAGTTCTTATTCAGCAAATCGAGGAAGCACCAGAAAAAGTCGGGAATTTATATGTTCCTGATACTGCAAAAGAAAAACCGCAGATTGGAAAGGTTATTGCAGTTGGTACAGATGAAGATATTCAAAAAACCATAAAACCTGGTGATAAAATTATCTATGCTAAGTACGGTGGAACTGAAATCAAGTACGAAGGTGAGAAGTATCTAATCGTCTCAGCGGATGATATTCTGGCAATTCTCGGATAATTGTAGAATATAGATTTAATCCAATTTAAGAAAGGTATGGTTAAATAATCATACCTTTCTTTGTTTATAGAGCAAACTCAATATTATCCCGCCAGCAACCCCAACATTTAGTGATTCAATACTTTCCTGACCGGGAATCTTTAATCGATAATCAGAATAATTTAATAAATCTTCACTGACACCTGATGGTTCATTACCAAAAATTATAACTGACTTTTCCGGAAATGAAAATTCATATAAATTTTCTCCGGTCTGGGAAGTGGAACTGATTATCTTAAATTTTTGAATTTTAAATTCTTCAATTATTTCTTTTAATTCACCGGAATAAATATGAAATTTAAAATTATTAAATATTGCACCGGCTGAACTACGTATCACTTTTGGAGAGAATAACTCTACACAATTATTTAAAACTACATCAAAAAAACCGAACCAGGCAAGTGTTCTCAATAATGTTCCCAGGTTACCCGGTTCACGGATCCTGTCAAAAAAAATGATATTGTTTGAAAATTCCCTTAGATCAGAAATAAAATAATTTTCAGGCAATAAAGCTGTTGAAATTACTCCCTGTGGCGTTTTTGTTGTTGAAATATACTCAAGCTCGTCTTTTGTGATTTGCTCAGTTTGAAATTCTAAAGATTCTATATAATTTATTATGCTCTTCTCTAAAACTTCAGGGCAGTAATATATAGAATTTACCCAACCTGAACGCTTTTTGAAAAGTATTTCATTGTTCTTAATACCTTCGATAATAAACTGGTTATCTAACACTCGGAATTTCTTCTGATGTAATTTCCTTACTTCTTTAAGACTGTTACGCATATTTTCTCCTTTTGAAAATTATAACATAGAATATAATTCTTTTCAAGTATTAAAAAAACAATTGTTAAATTGTTTAAATGTTAATAAAACGTTCAAGTGCTAAAGATGTTTTGATAGTTAAATTGTTTAAATGTTAATAAAACGTTGAAGTGTTTAACAAGTTACAATAGTTCAATGGTTGAAATGTTTATAAAAACGTTAAAGTGTTATTGTAGAGACGTGCCATGGCACGTCTGATAGTTAAACTGTTAAAGTGTTTATGAAATGTTTAAGTGTTAAAAACGTTTAAGAGTTCGAGTAAGAGACGATTGAGATAAGAAACTCCCCGATTAGGGGAGCTAACTCTTACTTCTTACTCTAACTGAAGTTTTCGAGAGAAAACTTTGAGGGGGCGGGGTTTTAATTAACCCCGCCCTATTAAGTAAAAAAACGGAGGTCACGAAAGTTTTATTACTTATTATAGAAATTTAAATGAAGATCATTACCTTCTTCATCTTTTACTCTGGTTCCTTTCACTTTTTTAGAATCAACTTTTTCCTGATCAGTATTATGTATGGATTCTTTATGTTTTGACTTTGCTGTTAATGCTTCTTGTAGGAATTTCTCTGCTTCGCTTCTTGAAGGAAGTTTCCTGGATATTTCAACATCAATTGCATCGATTACATACGCTTCGAGTAATGCGTCCCATTTCTTTAAGAATAAACTTCGATTCCCAAATACATCCAGGACCACATCTGTACCTATATATACAACAACCCCAACCATATTTTTATTATTAGCCGGGAGATCTAAAAATGGTGCTTTAATTTGTTTTATCTTTTTACTTATCTCTTTGCTATTATAAATCTCTGTGTAATTACCTGTTTTATTTTTTGTTCCTAATTTCTCATTCTGTTTTGCAACGTTTTCCCAAACTGCAGATTGACTGCCATCATTATTAGCAGCACTTCTTACCTTAGCAGTGACAATTTGATTTTTTGACTTAAATTCTTTCTCCTGATAAGTCCACCTGCCCTGTTCAACACAGAACACAGGAATCTTAACATTCTTTGCTAACGGCTTTATAATGATGTCAATCCCTATTGTCCTGTTCTGCTTTGCACCTTCAATAATCTCACCAGCCATTATATAAATAGGACGACGCGATCTATTAGTTGCTTTCAATGTGTTTACTGTACCACCTTCTGAAACTTCCACTATTACAAGAAGGTCTTCCTTAGTCGCCTCTTCAAGTGAAAGATAGTCCTTGGGCGCAACCTTGGTATCTTTATTCAACACTGGAAAAATCGTTATGGCCTTATATGTTACCGGGTCACCTATTGTGAAATCCGCGGCATTAACACTTATTAATAAGGTTACAATAAAAAGACCAACCACCAAAATCTTTGAGAAGATTTTCATTCTGCACTCTCCTTTTTTGAAATTCTAAATATAATTACGTGGAGAATTACAATAAATTTCAAAAGAAACAAGAGAGTTAAATGGTTAAAATGTTAAAATAATGTGTAAATGCTAAAGATGCTATGATAGTTAAATAGTTCAAGTGTTTATAAAACGTTAAAGTGTTAAAAATGTGACGATAGTTTAATTGTTAAAGTGCTATAGTTTCGCTTCTCTCCACATTTATGATTTATGATTGAATATTTTTAATTGATAATCCGATTTGCATTATGTATTATAATGCTTTAACTCAGAGCGATGTTTCTTAACATGAAATCTTTTAATTATCCTTAATTGCCAAATGAATGTAAATTCTATTCTGCTCTTTGTTCTCTGCTATTTGCTTTCTGCTAAAGCAACAGAGTTGCTTTAGCATGCTTTGCATGTGTTTAAGTGTTAAAAATGTGACGATAGTTTAATTGTTAAAGTGTTAATAAATTGATAGCACAATAACATTCAGTCGGTTTCAAGTAATCTCTTACAAGTCTCGTTCAAGTTCATGTTATTTTTTTTGTTCTCGTTAGTTTTTTAATAGGGAACCCTACGTGGTTCTTTACTCGTCAGTTCTCCCGATGTAAAAAATCGGGATCACTTCCCTTTGTTCGTCAACCTGCTTTATATATTTCTTTTTTTTTTGTTTTATCTGCATCCGGAGTTTATCCTGAATCCAAGCAAAGCATGTGGTTTAGGACGTCCGGAGTTTACCCCTGTTTTTTCGGTGCGGTTAGAAAAAATCTTAAGCTGTTAAATTTGATTTCTGTTTTTTCTTTGTTTTAGTTTTTCTTTCATAATGAGTGATTAATGGGACACCCTTGATAAATTTGGAAAACACATTTCTTGGGAAACAGAAGAATATTTTATTAATAATGTTACTTATCCTATGAAAAGGATGTCCCAAGTTTTTTATTTTTTGTTTTCTTTCTCCATATATCACTGTAGAAACATTTTCCTTGAAAAAGATTATTTTTTCTGATAAAATAACTATTATGTTAATTTAACCGGATAAAGAATAATGGGTCGAAGAAAAGAGAAACTCAATATATTAATTATCTGCCGGGAGAACTCTTGCCGTTCACAGATGGCAGAGGGTATTTTAAAAAGTCGGTTTCCCAAAATGACAATTATCTCAGCAGGTATAGAACCAGCGAAAGTAGTAAACCCTTTGGCAGTTCAAGTAGTAAGTGAACTTGGAATTGATATTTCAAAATATTCCCCAAAATCAATTGAGTCAATCCCAGACATTGAATTTGACCTTGTATTTACAGTCTGTGATTCATTAAAAAACTGTATTGTTTTTTCCGGAGAAACGAAACACTTAGTTCATATTCCATTTCCTGACCCTTCTAAAGTCAATGGCTCAAATACAGAACTCCAAAATAATTTCAGAGCAGTCCGTGATGAGATTAAAATAATTTTAATTGATATAATCTCATTATACCTTAAGTACAAAACCGTATATTATCGTTGTCCTATTTGTAATCTTCATTTTGACGATCTTGCAAATGCTAAATTATGCGAGGATTGGTGTTTAAACCATCCCCAAAAAAAGAATCTTAAAATTGTCTCTCAATCTCTCGAAGCAAAAACTCAATTTAAACTCTTTTAAAGTTTTCCTAGGTTTGAAGCCCCAGGCTACGAATCATTTTCATGAGAATCATAAATGACTTCAAAAGAAGTTATCAATAATGTAAAGATTATTTCTTCATTTGGGTGTTTTATTTCTTTTGGTCAGGGCGCCCG
>DAOVMD010000285.1 GCA_030630935.1 Candidatus Mcinerneyibacteriota bacterium
ATGAATAATGAATAATGTTTTTGCATTTGATATTACAATGCATTTGTTTAAAACTAATGTTGCTTAAGGATTCTAATGAATGCAAAAATATATTTACAGAGAACTTAAGAGAACTAACGAGAACTTAACGCATCGCTTCGCTCTGCAAGTAAGAATGAAGAATGAATATTGAAGAATAGTTTGCATTATATATGACAATGCAGTAGGGGTTAAGGGCATTAACCCTGATTATAAGAATTTAATCCTCCCGTATGAAAAACATAAAAAAACAAAAGAAAATAATTTAACCGCAGAGAGATTAGGGACAGGCGTTTACTTGTTTACTTACCAACGATTGAATATTTTAACTAGGCTTTTTGGAATTTAAGGTTTTTAATTAGTTTTTTTGAAGTTCATCAATTTTGATTTTATAATCAATATCCGGTGATTCCTTATGGATTTTTCGAAATAGGGAGAGAGATTTCTTCCGTGATTTATCATCCTTTAATAACTTATAAATTTCATAATATATGAAAGCTCGGGAATCATCCTCATTAAATTTCTCTAATAAAGATTTCAAAAATTTACCAGCACCGACTTTGTTCTTTACTCCTAATAATTTTGCTTTTAATAAATTGGAAGATAATAAAACATCAGGTCTTTTAACTTCTTCTGATAGATGCTGAACTTTCAAATTAATCTTAGAAGCGTTTTCAAATTCTTTATTTAAAAATGATAATTCAGCCTTATTCAACAAGAGGCTCGGCAGGAAAAATTTTAAATTAAATTTCTCGGCTACTTTGAGAGCGTCATCAAAACATTTCATGGCATTCTTTCTCTTTTTAATTTTCCTGTACGAACTTCCAAGATTTTCAAGGGATAGAACAATACCCATTTTGTTATCCAGCTCCTTCATGATTTTCAAAACGGCATTAAAATTATCAACTGCCTTTGGATACTCGCCCTTTTCATAATGAATGACCGCGATATTTCCCAGCGCCTTGCTTATACCGTGTTTATCGCCTATTTCATAAGACATTTGCAGATATTTATTAAAATATTCAAGTGCCTTTTTGAATTTTCCACGTGTGTAATGGATAACACCCATGTTGCCCCAGGCCATTGCAATGCTTTGCTTTAAACCAAGTTCTTCAGCAAGATCAAATTCTTCCTGGTATGAATCCATTGCCATTCTCAATTCTCCGGTTCGCCAATATAATAATCCCAGGTTCCCAAGTATTTTGCAGATTGCTCTCTTATCCTTGTTCTTCCGCGCAATATTTAAACCCCTGATTAAGTAATCATTTGCATCTTTTATCTGACCAAGATAATAACAGACAAGTCCAAGGTTGTTGATAGCTGTATTAATTACTTCCTGGTCACCGATCTCTTCGCCAATCTCTAACTGCTTCTTAAAATATTTAACCGCCTCAGGGAATTTCCCCTGGTCACCATAAACTACACCAATATGCCCGAAACAAATGGCGATATCCTTCCGGAGATTTAAATTGGAAAATATCGACAGGGAATCTTTTAATAACTTAAGTGATTTCTTATGTTCACCCATACTCTGTAATAGCCCGCCGAATTGCTTCTTAACCTCTGCGATTAATTCATTATCTTTTAAGTGAATACTCTGTCTTAAACTTTGCCTGTAAATTTCCGCTGACTTTTCCCACTCGCCAATATTATAAAAAATACTTGCTAACTTCATCCTAATTAGTATTTTCTCAGTAGGAGCGATCTGAAATTTTAATAATTTCATGAAGAATAAAACCGCATCTTGATTCTGGAAATTATCATAGGCATAGTTTCCGGCTTTCTCAATATATTCTTTTGCCTTTGACTTGTTATCAGCCTTTTCAAAATGATAGGATAATTCATGATAATACTGCTCAAGTTCATTCTTATAAATTTTCTCTATTATCTCACCGGTTAATTGATGTAAATTTCGGAGTGTCTTCTTCAATTGCATTTCATAAATTGTTTCACGAATTAATGCATGCTTAAATATATACTTAATCTCTGAAATGGATGTCCAGATAGCTTCATTTTCTATTTCCTTGAGGTACCCCATGATACTCCGGCTTTTCATCAATTCATTCAGAATATTAACTGAAAATTTCATCCCGATAACAGAAGCTTTTTTTATTAAATCCTTTAATTTTGATTCAAGACGATCTACACGCGCTATTATAATTGAAGAGATCTTATTAGGGATATTAATATCTTTCGAAATTAAATAGCTCTTTCCTGATTGAATCTTAATTAATGAGGACTCCTGAAGGTATAATATTAATTGCTCAATAAAAAATGGGTTCCCGGCAGTTTTATCCCAGATTAAATCAAATAATTCTTTTGAGATATCTCCTTTTAACTTTTCTTTAATAAACTCTGCAGATAATTTCTTATCGAAATATTGAAGCAGAATACTATTCTGAATATTAAATGAAATTGGAAACCTGAATTCAGAGCCGTCATCATTTAACCGGCATGCAGCAATTATTATAAATGGATAGTTTTTTACATTCCTACCCAAAATTTTTAAAAGTTCTTCAGTCTCATTATCAATCCAGTTAGCATCGTCAATTTCAATAATCAATGGTTTATTGAGGCTTACTGCCTTAAATAAATTTTTAATCGCATATAAGGTATTCAAGTACCTTTCCTTTGGATTTAAGACCTCAAATAAAGAACCTGACCAGTATAGATTAATGAGTGCGCCAATGATTGATTCGGTTCGAATTAGTTCTTTTCTAATCTCTTTATCCCTGGTGTCTTTTATTATTTTCTTGTATAACTTTGTAAAGGTTTCCTTCTTTATCTTTTCAGAGCTCTGTGGTTTCTGCTTGAAATAATTCTTTAAGAAACTTTTGATGGGGTTAAAACTTTCTCTCAAAACCTCATCGCATTGCAAATAAAACCAGGTGAATTCTTTAATATTTAATCTCTTACGTAACTCGTCAATTAATCTGCTCTTTCCAATTCCGGTTGTTCCGTCAATATAAATAATTCCGCCAAATTGACTTTTTTTCAAAGGTTTTAAAAATGTCTTTAATTTTTGCAGCTCCTTCTTTCGCCCTATTAAACTGCCCTTGAAAAATGGTTCAATTTGAAGTTTTCTGTCGAGAAGATGATAAATCTTTTTTGCTCGTGTGATACCCTTTAGCTTTTTAATATGTGCCAGTTCAAAATTAAAACGTCCTTCTAATTCCTTTAAAATTGAATCACAAAAGTAAATACATCCCCAGTTACCCTGTGATAATACCCTTGATGCAAGATTAACCGTCCTACCCAAAACTGAATATTCTGATCTTTGCCTGCTGCCAATGATCCCGGCATAAACGGTTCCAAACGATAATCCGAATTTCACACGGGTTAAATTCTTGACTGCTGTTTTGAGAGCCAGGGTAAATTCTACAGCATGGATTACAGGGTTCTCAATTCCCAATGGAGCTCCAAATAAAACTAAAAGAATAAAACCCTTCTCACCAAAATCTATCTTATCAAGGTACCCACCAAATTGCTCCAGCTTCTCAGATAAAATATTTATTAACTTACCGGGAATTTTTGTGTTTTCAAATGAAATAAAGACTGGAACAACATCTCTAAATTCACCTCTTGACTTAAGGCTTATGATATGCTTCGGAATAAATTTTGAAAGGAGACTGTTGGTAATTAATTTCTCCTTTTTTCTAACTAATTTAGGCAGAGTAATCTCCGTTGTATTTAATGAGAAATAATCTTTTTTTACTAAAGTACAATTGATTTCTTTTCCTAATCGCTCCTTTAAATCTTTATCAATAATAATTGTATTTGGTTTACAATTGTTTTTACTCAGAGCAGCTTGCTCAAGTGCGGAACCTCTAAAATAATAATTAACTCCAAAATTATTAGAAATAATCTCCCATTTGATTGAACCATAGGATAAACCTATCCGCGCAGATAATTCAAGATTGGCAAATTTATTCCTAATCGTTAAGCCCGAAAACATCTTTTGAATCTCTTTCGCAGCGATTATAGAATATAAATTGTCAACTCCAGGAAATACTACACTGAAGGCGTCCCCCGCAAAACCGGTAATCCAACCACCATTTGAATACACAATATCAATGGCCGGTTCAAATACACGGTTGATAACTTCGGATAAAATCTCCGCACCTTCCTTCCCATTAGTCATTAAATCCTCAGTCAACCCGGTGAATCCAACAATATCTATGAGCATTGAAGTAGATTTAAAACGACCTGAAAAAACTTTTCGTTTATAGTTCCTGAAAATAAATCGAGGTATTAAATTTCTCATAACTCTTCCAATTTATTAAATCTAACAATCTATTATATCAAAATTCCCTGAAATTATCAAGAACTTTAATTATTATTATTTCGTAATACGATATATTGTCACATAAAATATAAAACTTCTGGATATTTATTTTGATTAAAAAACTCTTTTGGATCGTTATTAAATCGTAATGCGATATAAGGGGGCGATATTAAATGACATTCAAACGTTCTTTTTAAATACGTAATGTAAAATTAAATTTATATTTTAAAAGCCTTAAACACCGATTTTCGCAAGTAGTTTAATCGTCATATAAAATAGAATTTTATGGTGTCCATACTATCTCAATAGTTTTATTTTTTAACCATGGTACTTTAAAGGGCTTTTTTAGTTTCTCAACGTCTATTAATATTGGAGTAAAGCTTCTTTTCCTTATTTTTATTATGAATTTATTGCCATCATATATTATTTTCCCAGGCATATTAATAAATTTTCTAAAGATAGTTGGTGCTAAACAATG
>DAOVMD010000114.1 GCA_030630935.1 Candidatus Mcinerneyibacteriota bacterium
ACTATAAAACGACTGCTCTCGGTTCTCTGCTCTCTATTCTCTATTCAAGCAACACTGTGTCGTATACCCTACGTGGTATATGAGAGTTGCTTGAGTAGTGTGATTTATAGTAAAAAAAAATTGGCTCATGTTCAGATTTCCTATATAGAGAAGTAGTCTAAATTTTAAAATATTTTGAAAATAATTAAAAAGCACTTGACAAAATAAGATAATTTTGTTATAATACAGTATAAATTTGTGATTTTTGCTCTTTATATTAATGTATATTATTACATACTACATAAGTAGTTTCACTAAATTATTATAAAAAATCATTTCATAAAGGAGGTGACACAGAGTTGTACCTGCCCAATATTGGGCAGAATGGTGGTTGTAAATGTTAATCGATCTGCATGGAAAACAGTTGAACGCTCCGCAGATCGTGGTAGAAAATTTAAACGCATGGAGAGAAATTAGATATGCGTAAAGTTACATTATTATTAGTTCTCGCAGGTCTTGTAGCATTTATGTTTGCCGGTTGTACACCGACAACTCCGGTAATTCCTAATATACCAACACAAACGATTGTTAAGCACGTAGGCGCTACCAGATTACAGGGTTCCGGAGAAAGAGTAGAGAGAATTGTAATTTCTCCTATTTTAAGAGATCCAAGAAATGGAAATCTTTATGTAAAATGGGCCCCAGGTCAAGGCCCAGATCAAGAGTACGTCAAGAGAGGCGCCACTCAAGAAGCAATAATTGAAGATATTGCACCGATCAAAACACAGAATACGTTTGTACTTACAGCGATTCGCTGGCAGGCAGGCGCCAAGAACATGAAAGGCCAGACTGAGCATCATCCAAATGATCCAGGCAAACCTTTAGGTTATTGGGTAAGAGTTCCCGGTATCAAAGTAAAATGGATTTTAAATAGCTTTGAAGATATGGGACTCGAGAGAAGAGTTGGCGACATTGTAGACTGGGATCATTCAGATAGAGAGCCTGGTACAATGGGTGGTTGGCAGGATTACCTGTATAACACCATTACAACATTAACCAACTACAAAACTGAGACCATTAAGGTTCAGTACCCAATCAACAACAAGGATTGGCATCATCGCCAGCCAGATGGCAAACCAGTTCCAACCATGGACGGACGCTATGTTGACTTTGAAATTCAGAAAGGTCAGACATGGATTACCCTTACTGCTTCAAGAGCAGGACAAACAGACATTACCGCATATGCACCAGAGATTCTTCATCATTTAGGAATTGAAGGCACGAAATGGGATAAAGTCTTTATCACAAAGAAATGGGGTCTTGGCAAAGAATTCGGTTTAGAAATTGTATTAACAGATGATCCTTGTGATCCATTTGATATTAACTTCCTGATTCAGTCAGCTACACTTATTGATTGTACAATGTGTAACTGGAAAGACGGTGACAGAAATATCAGAAAGAGAGCAATCTCATACAAAGCTATAATTACCAACACATCCAATCAGGATATTCATGGTTTATGGCTTAAATTTGTTGCTCCTCGTTGGAATAAAGAGCAAGCCAAAGATGATCATTGGTTAACAGCAAAATACAGAAATCAGTGGAAAATTTTAGGTTGGAGATGGAGAAGAATTGATGGTCATGATCTTCTTGCAGGTTCCCCAAAAGGCCCAATGATTTGTGTACCGATTAATCAGACCGATCAGTACAGACGTGAAGGTAAGAAACCGAGACATCCAATTGATTTAACTTTACCAAGCGCGTTAAACCCAAGAAAATATGATATCAAAACCCTTCATAAGGGCAGATCACACGTTCTTGAGATTTTCGTAATTCCTAAAAACCCACTGAAGAGAGATAACACAGTAGGTCTTTGGGCAAACTTTAAAGAATGGAAAGAAGGTTCAGTTGGCGGCACTTCCTACAATGTAGTAGAGAAGAAAGGCAGCATTTGTATAACAAAGAGCACCTTAGCAGGTCAAGGCCGTGGTAAGAGATTCTTCACAGAAGAGCCGACAAAGGTTTCTGTTATTAACGTTATGTTTACAAAGAGAGTAAGAATCGAAAGAAACAAAGTCCTTTGTAAAAAAGATAAATGGGGCGCATGTACCCGCAATATCGTCGACAAATTCTTTAGAGTTGACGCAAATGTTGGTGATCCTGTAACTTACATTTATGATGTAACCAATACAGGTGGTTCCACATTAAAAGCTGTAGTACTTGTTGAAAGATGGAAAGACAACAACATTGGTATTATGGGCAAGAGAATCAAAGTTGGTACTTTAAAGCCAGGTCAGACCAAGACCGTAAAACATACCGTATATGGCACCAAAGAAGGCGAAGTTTTTGGTACAGCATTCTTGATAGCCGATGGTATGAGAACTGTTGGACTTTGTGAAGTTCCACAGCACCTCGTTATTGGTTCACCCGCGGGTGAAGATGTATTAACAGACGAGTTCTTCTCAGCACTTAATACAGCAGTCAGACCATATCCAGAATTTATTGTTGATAGAGATCGTACCAATATGTGGGCGAGAGACCTTGAAGTTTGGTTAAGAAGAATTATGAATATTAATGTAAAGAGGGGTGATACCGCTTCAGATCCTATTGATATTCCATTCTTCAAATTACATAATGACAGAGTTCTCTATGTTTACACATTCAGAAATCAGCAGACTGGATACATCAATAACATGAATTTCGCATTCATGACTTCCATTCCTGCAACAACCGGTAAAATCGTTGATAATTTTATCGCATTTAAGGTTGGAAGACAGCACCCAGTAAAGGGTCATAGAGTAATAAGAAAAAACATTACTAATATTGTTACAGCCAAAGCCTTACCAACAAAGACTATGTTCTTCAATGCACCGGCAACAAAGGTATTCCCGACAGCTGGTAAAACTGCAATATCCGAAGAAGAAGTCCGAATTGCTAAGAGATATAAAAACAAGAATGGTATTGTTTTCTTTGATCTTCCTAATGAATTCTCACTTGGTGCAGACCAAATGTTCATTATGTTCTTAACAGTTAAAATTGATCCTGATAATTTCAGGCCACATAAGTATTCTTCATATATGGTTGTTAACGCAGCCTCAACTTGCGGTGGTCCACAGGATATCGACTCAGTAGCTGGTGAGCCTACTCACTTAGTTGTTGACAAAAACAGATTAACGGAATAAGACATTTTAGCATTTAAGTAAGTAAATACTAAAAGAGGTGGATGGGGTTTTAAATCACATCCACCTCTCTTTTTAATTATAGGAGATCTAATTAAATGCTTTACAAAAAATTTACAATAGTATTTTTGGTTACTTTTAGTCTTTTAATTTCACCTTATATTGTAAGTGCAAATTCTGAAATCAAGAATATTGTTGACCCTAACTATTGTTATATAAGAGGTGAATATCTTGAGAATATTCATTTATCAAATGTAATAGTAGTTAAGGATAATAACCTAAGGTTTAATATTCAAAATCTAACACGCGGTTCTATTCCAATTATAGATTTCTATGTAACCTATCCAGTTCATGTTAGAATTACAGATTTACCTACGGATAGTAAGTTTATAACAGAAGGAAAACGGATTAAATATACCGGTAAAAAGATATTAAGCAAGACAGGAAATATTCATTTTTATTCCCCTTATACACCTGTTTATGATGGGTTTGGTGTTTTTGAAATTTCCTTTGCTACTCAGATAGGTATTACAGAGTATAATATTAAGAAAATTATCCCAGTGTTTTTTAAAAATGGTAATCAAATTTTATTTGATCAAGTCCATGCCCAGTCTAGAAATGGCAAGGATTATTATTTTGAAATCAAAATAAATAAATATCAAGATAGCGGAAAAAACTTTGAGTATTTTAAAAGATTTTATTTAGAAGTTCCGGTTGCAATAACAAATGTTTATAGAGAATTTAATTCAGACGAGCTAACACCTCCCAAACAGAATGAAAAAAAATATAATAAAAAACTTAAGAAATATGAAGAAACCATTCTAAAAGCTGATGGTATGATAAGAGACGACATAATCAAATTAGGAAATAAGTATGGGATATTAATTAAGAAGGAAGATATTCAATTTCGAAATCTTTTTCCAACAACTATTCCTATAACCCCGACTTATGAACCACCTCTGCAAGGCCCCCGACCACCGAGGACTAATTTTGGTGAATTTACTTATGAAACTTTAATTCTTCCAACCCTCACAACCTTAACTTTAGTTGCGTGGCAGGAATATAAACATGGTAGTGAATTCCAATATGAGCAGTATTTAAAAGGGAACCTTGGAGCGTATTCAAATTATGAGGATAAATTAAAGGATTCAGATATTGCAAGAGGCTTATTCTATTTCTGTTTAATTGACTTATTTTTTGCAGCTACGGGAAATGAAATTATAACCACTTTTATTTTAAAAGATACTTCTTTTTCCAACTTTAGTTCAGGTTTTCAATTTGGACGTGATCGAGTGTATTACAAATTAAATGTTAAATTTTAATAAGGATTCAACTATGCAAATCTTCAAACGGTTTTATTTTGTAGTTTTTATCTTGATGGGATTATTCATTATTCAAACTGGTTGTTATAAACCTTTAGGAAGGTTAAACCCCACAGACCCGCTTGGAGAAAATTATATTCAACCGAGAATCCAGATTAGATATATTGAAAATTCAAAAGCATCGACTCAGATCAACAGGGATGAGGAGATCAGCATAACAGTTGTAGTAAATAACAATACTATTCTTAAGGATGTTTATTATAGATGTTCTGATGGTTATTTTGAGGTTGAAACTTCAACCGGAACTCAACAGGTTACAGAAATAACCATAAAAAGCAATAATATTGATTGGATTGCTCCGACTAATTTAACTGAAGCCACATTTTTAATTCAGGTTTCAGATATTAATGGTAACAAAGACAGTCAAAGTTATTTTTTAGATATTGTAAATAGTGTTCCTGAAATTCTGAGTTTTACTGCAACTCCCACAACTGTAACTTCTTTAGGTCAGACGATTGCATTGGCAATTGCCACTGATGATGATCTTGGAATTACTCTTTATGAATTTTTTGCCAGCCCGCCGCAGGGTGTATTTAATTATAATTCAAATACTCAAACTGCATCAATCCAGGTTGCGTCAGCTGCAAATACAATTTCTTTAGATTGGATTGCTGAAAGTGTTCTTCATGGTGCTCCTTATGACCAGAAGATAACTGTTATTGTAACAGATACTGATAGTGAAACTGCAACTGCAGAGATTATACTGCCAACAAACATTCCTTAAATTATGAAGAAAATTTTAACAATAACATTAACAACTATTTTTATTATTATTTTAAGTTTTAATGCATATTCAATTAAAGTAAAAGAAACCGGAATAAAAGATTTTCCAATTTCAGGTACTGTAATAAAAGTTTTAACTTATAATAATTACTATTTGATAGTAAATCAAGCATTAGGTGTTAAGGTATATAAAAAAACGGATAAGAATTTCAAAAATATAAAAGGGTTTTTACAGATTAAAGTTCTTGATGCGCTTGTTATAAAAAATAGACTATATTTATTAAATGATGAAGAAGGATTTTTTATATATGAAATCACAAAGAACGGAGACAAGATTGAATTCTTATCAATCTATGCCTTCTTGACTGACTTAGAAGTTGAATTTAAAAAAATGACAAGCCATAAAAATTATCTGATCTTAACCGGGAAATATGGAGAGATTTATGTGTTTGATTCGAATGATCTGAAATCAAATGATCCAGTCTTTGTTTCAAGTGTCCCGAATTCATTAATAATCTCGGATTTATTGATTTATAAAGATGAATATCTTTTAATTGGAGATGCTAGAAAAGGCTTGTTTATCTATCAAATTCGTCCGAAAGGTGAACTTAAGTATATCAAGGATATCCCATTTGAAGACGGAGTAACTACTCTTTATCACCATAAATTGGAAGATCTGTTGTATATTGGAAACAGTACAGGTATTCATATCTGTACATTTAATAATTTGAAATTGGAAGAGCAATTTTATCTTTCAATTCACCTGAAACTAATAAATGATATATTGGTCTTAGACGATTTCTTATATTACGTCTCTGAACAGGAGTTTGGTGTAGTAGAAATTTCAAATAAAAAGAAATATAACGAATTACTATTTTTAGATATGCATTGTTACACATTTCAATTATTTTTCATATCAAAAAATGAGTTTTTAATTCCTGCATATTGTTCAGGTTTAAAAAAAGTAGAGTTAAAATATTATGAATAAAATAATAATTCCATTTTTAGTGTTAATTTTTATTTTTGTAGGCTGTACAAGATCAGATGATAAGGAAGCAGAGAAATACATTAAGGAATCAAATGTATTGAGAAGTGAAAAAAAATATGAAGAAGCGATAAAAACTTTAAAATATATAAAGATGAATTATCCTCGAAGTAAATATTGGGAGCAGATAGATTCCGAGATTCGCGAGATTGAAGCTGAGAGTTTATATACTGAATCAGTCGAGAACTACCGGGAGAAGAAGATCACTCTAACAATTAACATCTTAAATAAAATTGTTACCCAATATAAAGATACCAAATACTTTAAATTAGCAAAAAGGGATTTAAATTTTATTAATGAAGAGATTAAGACACTTTGGGATGATTATTACAAGACAAAAGAACAGAAAGATTATAATAAATGTATAGAAATATTAAAAGAATTAAACCATTATGTTCCGGATCCAAAGATTACAGAAGAATATAAGGAAATTCAAAAAAAGTTACAAGCTAAGTAAATTTTTAATAGTAATTATTTTTATAATTTCATTATATTCAATTGTTCAAGCCCAATTTAGAAACATATCTGATTTTGACACCAAACAAGTTGAAGAGATAAAAAGTAATTATTATATAAATCAACTTGTCAAAGAATTTGGAAAAATTGATAAAGAAGATCTTGAACTTTCAATTATTGAGAATCCAACTTGTAAAATTTATATGTTAAGTTATTATAACCTTCAGGATGAAAAAGTCACAGCACAATTATATATTCAACAAAAGGGTTTAGAAGGCGAGTCTTTTTCAATTGAGAAGGATACTTTTTTGGATCATTATATTCTTTCAGATGCTTCAGGGAAGGATATTAATGGGGATGGATTCCTGGAAATTGTTTTTGTAAACTATTCCACATTTTGTTCAAAGAGTAAGGTATTAGAGATTTTCAGGATCACTAAGGACGGGCTTCAACCGCTTAAAATCCAACCGGTTTTCCCTGTTAAGGATTTTAAATTTGCTGATTTAAACAATGATAATATTTATGAGGTTTTACTTGATTATGGGGAAACGGAAGAAATCTGTAAGTCCTGTTTTTTATGTAAGAATATTTTTTACTCGAAAATATTAAGATTTGATAATAAAAACTGTTATTATTTAGATAGAGATTTAGAGCAAGGGTTTTATAGGTTTTATGTAGAAGAAAATTTAAAGTATCTTGATTTTGAAGAGATTTATTTTTTAGAACCGGAATATTTCGATAATTTGATAAATTTATTATTCTATATAGTATTATTAAAAGATGATGATTTAATCAATAAGTTTAATGATGAGCTCAAAGAGATGGGATTAAAATTATCTAAATATTCAGGTATGATAAAAGATAATTATTACTGCCTTTTCAAATTATTTTATGATATAAGATTGCAGAAATTTTTTAAACGTAATTACCTTTATTATAATCAGACTTTAATTATTGAGCGGGATTTTTATGATAAATTGAGTGAATATTTTCCTGATTATAAAATTGTATCGATTGATCAATTCAATGATAGGATAAAAGATATTTTCAAGGATCCGGGTTTCATTCGTTCATATCGTTTTCCGCCATTTTGCGGATGGGGTGATTTTAACGGTGATAATAAAGAAGATTTTATTTTATTATTAACTAATAAAGAACATACAATTTATAAGTTGGTAGTATGTTTGGTTATGAGTAAAGATGCTATTAGAATGATTGAACTTGATTCATTTACACATTATGATGAAAAGATTGATTTTTTTCTGCAGATAAATTATCCTTATACACAGGAAGTAGTTGATGATTTTAGGAATTCAGTTTATTTCATTGATGATTATTCATTTTCTTTTATTCAAGCAGGGAAGAAGGAATTATTATATTTTTGGAATAAACCAATTAATAATTTTGACAGAATTTATAGAAAGGAATAACTATAAATATGAAATAGATTTTAACCTTAGTATTGTTTTTTGAAAGATGATTTAATATAAATCCGTTCTTTGACATATTAATTTCTATAATTTTGTATAACATAATATAATACTCTTGTTTATAACCTCTGGTGCTTAAAGGAACAATTGAATGCAAAATTAACCACTGAACACACTGATCACACTGAAACG
>DAOVMD010000188.1 GCA_030630935.1 Candidatus Mcinerneyibacteriota bacterium
AGTTATCCATATTAGGAATAAATTCCTATGGCATTTGTGGAGCTGTTGAACCATGTTAGATTGCCGCGCTCTCTGCGAAGTCTCGCAATGACATTAGCATGGCTGTGCAGGTTTACCCTACGTGGTAACCTGCCTACGAAATAGAAAAGGAATAAATTTCTTTCGTTTTAGAGTATAATATAATTCAATATTAATGTAAAATAGAAAATTAGGAAACTCCTGTGCAATTATTTACTTGACAATTAATGAAAAAGGGTGTAAAATATAATTCAGACATCTTGGTCTCTCTTTTTCTTCGGTTTAAATACTGAAGAAGCTTAATACTATTATTTGTCCAATTTGTCAAAGATGTTTTTTTAATAATAAGTTAATTTTAGAAAGTGAATTGGCTATGAATCAATTTTTTCTAAATGTTATATTATTCTATAAATATTTTACAGAATCATAAAGAATAACCAGGGGGTACCAATGAAAAAGATTTTAGTTGTTTTTATGTTGAGCTTTTTATTTATAATGTATGTTGGGGCAATTGATGAGACCTTACTCTTTTCAGAGGATGAATTAGTAACGGTCGCCACAAAAACGCCTAAGAAATTTAAAGATGTCCCGGCATCAATGACAATTATTACCCAGGCTCAGATTCAAGCGATGGGTTATACAACACTCTCTCAAATCCTACAGACTGTACCAGGAATATATATTTCAACTTCTGAAAGACATCTTAGGAGATTAGCAATCAGGAATGTCACCAGCAGTTATAATGATAAAGCACTCCTCCTCGTTGACGGGATCCCGTATAGAGAAGTATTTTACGGTCACCTTTTTATTGATGAGTATTTCCCCATTGAAATTATTAAGCAAATTGAAATCCTCAGAGGACCAAGTTCTGCATTATATGGAACAAATGCTTTTGCGGGAGTTATCAATATTGTAACTAAGAATTTCAGTGATATCGACAAGACAGAAAATAATGTGAAGGATTGTGAAAAGACAAAAACAGTTACTGATTCAGGTACTCGAATAGTCAATAACCTGAATATTAAAGTTGGAACCCATGACTTAAGTGAGTTTGCTGTTCTTTCTGCTGCAAAGTTTCAGGATGGTTCTGAGGTTATTATTTACGGAAGGAAATATGAAACTAAAGGGTCAGGACCTCAATATAGCAGAAAACACCAGAGAAATGCAATCGGTGCTGACCCGGCAATGGCAAAAACATTTATGTTAAAATGGAATTATCATAACCTGAAAATTTCAACTTTTTATTTCGAGTTCCAGCATATCTTCCATACAAATTGGGATCTTCCTGCTGAAGTAAAAATCTATGATTTCTTTCAATATAAAGATGTAGGCTTTGATGTATTTTATGATTTTAACATTACTGAAAAACTTTCTGTTGAATTAAAACTTTCTTATCAGAACTATGATGATTCTTCGTTTTATCATTTAACTACTAAATTCGAAGAAGAGCCCGGAGTTGAAGATTTTATCGTTACCTGGGATATTTGGCCCATAAAGAAGAGTCAGGCAGGATTCGCTGAGCTGCACTTTAATTATGATATATTCCAAAACAATACACTTTCATTCGGGATTGAATATACGATTGAAGAGATTATTGATGTTCGGGATCTCTATATTGAAAGAGCAACCGGGAGCATGGTTGCCCCTGATGCTGACCCGGCAATCGGTCCATATAGCTATTGGGTTGACCCTGTCACTAAACATAATAAGGTATTTTATGTTCAAGATCAACAGAAGCTTGGTAAATTTGATTTTATCGTTGGCATGCGTACTGATATCCATGAAGTTTTTGGAACAACAACTTCTCCCCGAGCCGCAGTCGTTTATAATCACGGGTCAAGGTTAATTTTGAAAGCATTTTACGGGTCTGCTTTCAGAGCTCCAAGCTATAGAGAATTATTTACTAAAGTCAGCGACCCAAGTTGGATAAAAGGTAATGAAGACCTTGACCCGGAATCAATCGAAACGAAGGAAATTGAGATTGTATTTATGCCGAACGAAAATACTAGTTTAACTTTAAATATATTCGAAAGTAAAATAACAAATTTAATTGGCCGTGGTGGAATATTAGGTGTAGATGAAATTTATGAGAATTCAGAAAATGAAATCGATATTAAAGGTATTGAATTTACACACAGGGTAAAAAGGAATAAACTACAATTTGATCTGAACTTCTCATATTGTGAAGCCTACGACTCCGAAACAAATGAACTTCTTCCAAACCTCCCAACAACCCAGGGTAATTTTAAATTGATTTATTCTCCTTCAAAAAATTTAAATCTATCTATAATGAATGTTTATGTCGGCTCAAGGGTTCGATGGCCGGATGATACAAATACCTACTATGGTAAACCTGTTGATCCAAAATATCCAATGGGTGAACCAAGACCAGATGTAGAAGAGTACTTCAGAACCGATGTAAATGTCCTGCTTGATTTAAATAATCGTACCCGCGTCAATTTACATTGTTTCAACGTATTCGATATAAAATATTATGACCCATATTATAAAAAGCCGTACCAGTTTGATATCCAGGGTCCGGGAAGAATGGTTCATCTGTCTCTTGTGTATTACTTCTAAGAATTAAAGAGTTTAAGAGTTCAAGGCTTGCTTTGCATGCGTTCAAGTGTTCAAATGTTTAAGAGTTAAATAGTTTAAATGTTAACAAAAACGTTTAAGAGTGCGGGTGTTGAGATAGTTAAATAGTTTAAGTGTTTTATAAAGGCATGCTTTGCATGCGTTCAAATGTTATTCTAAAAATGTGCTATCGCACCTCTATTGTTCAATCGTTCAAGTGTTTAAAACCGTTTAAATGTTAAGGGAGTTAGGATAGTTCAAGTGTTCAAGTGTTGAAGAAGTTTTGCATTCAATCGCTTTCTTAAGCAACAGTCGTTTTAAACAAATATAACAATATTTAAACCATCCATTATAAGTCTCTTTGTCGTCCCTGTCAATTTTTTTCTTTTTTTTGTTCTTCATCCCGTCAATCCCATTCAAAAAAATATGGAAAACTCCTGTTAATTTTCGTCCTCAATTTAATTTAATTATCAATGAGATTTTTCTTGCAAAAGACAAATTAATATGTTAAAATTATCACTTAGGTAAAATTATGAAGAGAACAATATTAACAGTAATTTTTATTATATTATTATTCCCCGGGTTTTCAAAGGCGTACTCAGCGACTGATGATGTCTTGGTATTCTATGATCTTCATTGTGATCATTGCCAGGAGATCTTAAAGGATTTCTGGCCTCAGGTTGTTAAGGAGAAAAACTTAACTACCCGGTATTATGAAGTTAACACCGGGAATAACTATAAGATTCTTCTTGAGATTGAAGAGAAGCTTCATGATAAAGAAAACGAATTCCCAATCTTTGTAATTGGTGATAGGGTCTTTGATCTATATCAAATTCAAACAGAGATGCTGGAGTACATAGAAAGTTCTTCCGAAAAGAAATTTCACTATACTGAGTTATTAGAAAAGGGTAAATATTTAGATAAACCGATATGGGCATCGGCTACCCCTGATCCTGTACAGAGTGATGGGAAAGTAAATTTAATCTATTTTTTTGAAGTTGGCTGTAAGGTATGTGCCAGAGTGACATCACACCTGAACTATTTAAATAAACAATATCCTTCAATTAAGGTTCTTGAATATGAAGCTGGTGGAAGTGAGAACCTGGGACTTTTACAGGCGTTTTTAATTACCTATAAAATTCCTGACGATGTGGATATTGTCCCGTCGGTTTTTTTCGGGAATCAATATCTTTTATCTAGTGACCTGAATTTTGAAAACTTAGAATCAATGATTCGGGATGAGATAGGCAAGAAAATTAATCCCCTTGAACTTGTAAAGCCTAATTTAGAAGCCGGTCATAATAAAATACTGGAGATATTTGAAAAGATCACATTTTTTGCAATTATTATTGCGGGTTTAATTGACGGGGTAAACCCCTGTGCATTTGCAACACTTTTATTTTTTATTTCATACCTCACCGTAGTAGGTAGAACTAAGAAGGAAATTTTAATTGTTAGTTTAGGTTTTTCTGTAACGCTTTTTCTCACATATTTTGCAATTAGTTTAGGGCTTTTCCATGCATTACGCGGACTTACATTTTTACCACAAATGGCAAAATATATTTATTTTATAATGGGAGTTGTTACACTGCTATTTGCGGTATTAAGTTTCTATGATTTTATACAATATAAAAAGGGGCGTTTTGAAAAGGGAATTCTTCAGATTTCAAGTAAGATGCGGGATAGGATAAATCGAGTCATCAAGAAAGAAGGCAAGATTCATAATTTATTAATAGGGTCGATTATTACAGCTTTTCTTGTTTCACTTTTGGAATTTACCTGCACAGGTCAAGTTCTGGTTCCTACTCTTGGTGCAGTGCTTTCACATCCTGAACTCCGAGTCCGGTCATTATTATGGATTTTCCTGTATAATGCTGCATTTATAACACCGCTTTTGATTATCTTCCTTCTTTTCTATAACGGAGTATCATCAGAGAAGCTGGGTAAATTCTTGAGAGCAGAGAGTCCAGCTATCAAATTTATAATGGGTATCGTTTTCATTTTACTTGGTACTCTAATTATATATTTTGGTGTATTCAGATAATGAAAGATTCAAAAGCATTTGATATAATTATAGTTGGCGGTGGTCATGCCGGGATTGAAGCGGCTCTTGCTTCTGCAAGATTAGGAGCTGAGACTCTTTTAATTACATCAGATATTGAGAAGATTGGTGAACTCTCCTGTAATCCTTCAATTGGCGGACTTGGTAAGAGCCAATTAGTACGGGAAATTGATGCACTGGGTGGTGAAATGGCACTTGCATCGGATTATTCAGGTATTCAATTCAGGATGCTGAATAGATCCAAAGGCCCTGCAGTCAGGGCATTGCGAGTTCAGGTTGACAGGGAATTATATAAAGAATATTTCAAAAATATTCTAAGTAAGGTTAAGAGGCTGAAGATTCTGAATGGGATGGTAGAAAAATTAATCTTTAATAATAATAAAGTATCAGGTGTAATTCTTGAATCAGGAGAAGAGTTTAAATCTGAAGCTATTGTATTAGCAACCGGAACATTTTTAAATGGTGTAATGTACATAGGTTTGGAGAAGGAATCCGGAGGCAGGCGAGGTGATTCCGCATCAAAAAACTTAACCCGATCGTTAATAGAATTAGGGTTAGAAATTCGAAAGTTGAAGACCGGAACCCCTGCCCGGATTTTTAAAGATTCAATTGATTTTTCACGGCTAACTCCTCAAGAAGGAGATCAAGACCCAGAACCATTTTCTTATCTTACAGATAAACTTAATGTTGAGCAGGTTCCATGTTATATTACCTATACGAATGAAAAAACACACGATATTATCCGTTCAGGTTTGGATCGCTCTCCACTCTATACCGGTTTGATTAGCGGGCTTGGTCCGAGATATTGCCCGTCAATTGAAGATAAGATTGTTCGTTTTTCGGATAGGAAAAAACACCAGATATTTCTGGAACCTGAGGGATTTAATTCTAATCTTGTCTATCCAAATGGCATCAGTACTTCATTACCTTATGATGTCCAATTGGATTTTCTACATTCAATTCCCGGTTTAGAAAATGCCAGCATTGCAGTTCCTGCTTATGGCATTGAGTATGACTTTGTTAACCCAATTCAATTAACACATTCATTGAGGGTTAAAAATATTAAAAATCTCTTTCTTGCCGGTCAGATAAATGGTACTTCAGGATATGAAGAAGCCGCAGCCCAGGGTTTAATTGCAGGGATTAACGCAGTTATGTACGTTACCGGAGCAAAGGATTTTTCCCTTTCAAGAACAGAGTCTTATATTGGTGTAATGATCGATGACCTGGTAATGAAGGGAGTGGATGAACCATATAGAATGTTTACTTCCCGTGCTGAATACAGATTACTTCTCAGATATGACAATGCCGATTTGCGCCTAACTGAAAAGGGTATTGACCTCGGTCTTGTAACGAAGGTCCGCGAAGATAAATTTTTAAGGAAGAAAATTCTCTTTCATGAAATTATTGAAAACTTAAAGTCGACACCAATCACCCCTTCAAATATTAATAATAATAAGCTAAAAGAATTAGGCAGCACCCCGCTGAAAAAGAAGATAAATTTTTATTCACTTTTAAAGAGGCCGGAGATATCTTTAAAATCACTTGAGAAATTTGATTTCAAGTTTAATCTTTCTAAAGAGATAACTGATTTGATTGAGACGGAGATCAAGTATGAGGGTTATCTCAAGAAAGAACTTCAGAATCTTGAGAAATTTAAAAGATTTGAGTCGAATAAAATCCCAACCGACTTCAAGTATCGTGATATTAAGG
>DAOVMD010000011.1 GCA_030630935.1 Candidatus Mcinerneyibacteriota bacterium
AAGGTTTCGAAAAATAACAGTTTGAAATCCAGCATATCTTTTTCAATTGGGTACTTAATCTTATACATATGATTAAGTTGAAGATTTTCATTTATTGACCACATCTCTTTTGCTTTATTTGAAATTGCAGGGAAGAATTTAATCGGCAGCTCGAACTTCTTAAAATTTCTACCAAGGAAATAGAAATAAATGAAAAAGTGTTTTTCAAATGGAATAATAGATAAAGAATCAAGGTTTTTTGATATAATTGTATTAAAAACAAAATCAAAGAATAGATTCCCGGTTGAATCTTCAACTAATTTTAATAACATCTCCCGTGGTATGGGCTCAGCTACTAATTCTAATTGTGTCTTTGCCTTTTCTTTTTCACCTGAGATAATCAAGGTAATATCGGTTATAATTTTCTTAATAGTCTCAACATCAGAAATACAAACATTTAAATTGAATCCTGTTATCTTCTCAAGTTTTTTCAATGTTTCAAAATCAGTAGGGTCAGCAACACAGATTGTAAGTTCATTCCCGGATTTGGACAAGGGCAGGATATTATAGGTCTTGAATGTCTCCTTAGGAATGAGGGATATTAACTCGATATCCACCATAGCCTTTGTTATTGAAATTTGTGGGATATTGAATTGTTCATGGAGGACCCAGTTAATATCATCCTGAGTAAGAAAATCTAACTTAATTAAGGTTGAACCAAGTCTCAAGCCAAATTCCTTTTGTTTTCCAAGGGCTTCCTTTAATTGGCCTTCTGAAATCAGTTCATTAGTAACTAAAATATCGCCTAATCTTTGATGCTGAATTTTCTCATAAAATACCATCTCAATGCCTTCCTACTTTTTTTTTAGTATATCACAGCATTCCTTTGAAGTCAAGTATTTTATTGTATGAAATTTCCAGGAGTAAACAATGTGGGAGATATACTTAGAAAGTAGTAGGGGGTAAGGATCTTAACCCTGACCATATGAATTTAATCCTTCCAAATGAAAATAAAAAAAAAGAGAAAATTTTTCACCGCCCCGAAGTGAATCCGGAGTTATCCCGTTTTTTCGGTGCGGTGAAATAGTTATTCTTTTATTGTTTTAATTTGTCTTGTAAAAAAAATGATATTGAAGCAGTCGCTACGCTCCTGGACGCAGGCTAGATCTTGCTTCGCTGCGATGCGCAATGACAATAAGTCGTTTTCTAATTATAATTACAAGTCTTTTAAAAGTCACTGTTAAAATTTTCTTTTTTTTGTTTTTTTTTCATTATATATAATTCTTCTTGTTTTTTTACCAACTTTTTTGGATATAAACCTTTTATTTTAATGTTCTGAGAGTTTGATTTTTTTCTTGACTTTAATTACTAATTCTGTTACTATTACACAATATAGTAAAGAATCGAAGTTTTCGGAGGAATCAATGATTGATTATAGTGATGTCCCTTTAGAAAAGCAAATTCAGGATACAAAGGAAGAGATAATTGCTCATGGTGAGAGCTTTGAATTATTAAGTCGGATGGGCGACTTATATTATCGACTTCCTAACCTTCAATTAGCTTTAGAGTGCTTTTTCAAATCGACAGAGTTTAGTAAAGATGTTCCTGATATCTATGGAAAGATAGCAATGATTTATACCGAGATGCTTGATTTCGAGAATGGAATAACATATCTGAACAAAGCCATTGCATTAGATCCTTCACAACCTGAATTTTATACATTAGCTGGCGAGATTTACGAGGAGCAGGGTGAGATTGAAGAAGCTATTACATTTTTCAAGAAGGCGCTTGAGCTTGCCCCTGATAATAAAAAGATAATAATTTCACTTGGTGATATTTATCTCAGGAATAACCGTACTGATGATGAAGCAATTAATATTTATGATAAAATGATTAAACTAGGTCGAGTAGATGCCAGAATTGAGAAAAACATGCTGGATTATATTATGCAGATGGATGAAGTTAAGGAGGCGCATTTACCGATTCTTGAGAATGTTTATAAGAAAGATAAGAACATAGTAGTTCGCGGTAAGCTATCGGAAACTTATTTTCGATTAAATAGAACTGATGATCGTGCAAAGGATATTTATAATGATATTTTAAAGGAAGACCCGGATAATCTTCAGATCTTAGAGATTGTTTCAGATATTCAAGCCAAGAGCAATCTGATGCGGAAGGAAGACATTATTTTATATAAGCGTGCCTTTGAACACAAGGTTGCGCGGGAAGCAGTAATCAGGACTTTAGGTAAATATTTTATCAAGAAATATCAGATTGATCCTTTCTCGATAAGTGTACTTGAGAGATATTATCAATATGAACCTGAATCAGAGCAGCTTATCAATATTCTTGCAGAGGCTTTCATTATACGAGATGAGTTGAATGAATTTGAGAGGAAAATTTTAAAGAAAGCTTATGTATTAAATCCTGAATCAAAGAAGATTTTCTTAAAGCTGCTTCATTTAGGTGAACCTATCACAGCAGTTGGAGATAGTTCATTAGAGATGTATGAGAGACTTTATGAAGATGACCCTGAAGATACGGATGTTATAACAATTCTTGGAAATGCTTACTTGAACTCGCGCAGGGTTGATATAGAAGCAATTAATATTTATGATAAGTTACTTAAGCTGGAACCGGAGAATAAAAGATTAATTGAGGTTCTGGCAAATAAATATGTTGAGATGAACTTAATTAGTCCTATTTCCCTGGAAGTATTCGAGAAAAGTTTTTTACTGGGGAATAGAGATGAGAGACTCTTCGAGATCTTATTCAATAAATTCTTCTCAGATGATAGGTTTGATAATCTTGCCATTCAACTTTATAAGGAATATTTCGAGAAATTTCGAAGTCCTGATTCCAGGAAGAAAGTATTAAACTTTCTTTTACCGAAATTTGAAACGGGGAAATATGTCCCTGAAGACTTAGAGTTCAAGCAGGAATTATTAAAGAATTGGTTATTTCTTCATCCGGAGAACCCCACAGTTCAAAAAGAGTTATTTGATATCTACAATTCAGTCCAGGCTTTAGACGAGACTGCTTTAAACCTCTACAAAATAATTTATAATACTAATCCCAAGGATATTGATAATCTTCTAATGTTAGCCAGGAGTTTCATTAATCGTGGAACAATAAATGATGAAGTTGTAAAGATTTATATGGAAGCATATCCTCATATGCAGGATGAACCAATGTTAATTCTTTTACTTGCAGAATATTTCAGGGGTTCAGAGCAGAAGGATGATTTTGCAATCCATATAATTGAGAAGGCCGCGGAGTTAGAGAAAGACGGTTATAAGGCCAAGGGTAACATTGAGGATCTTTGTAAGATTTATCTTGGTAAGCAGAGAAAAGACGACGAGGCAGTCAAGATTTATAAAGATTATCTCGCGATTGACCCTAAAAATATCCCTGTTGTATTAATGCTCTCAGAGATTTATATTGAAGAAGATGATACATCAGATGAGGCAATGAACGTATTAGAATTAGGATATGGTTTTAAGCGTGACTATGCAAATCTAATTAAATTATTAGCTAAATGCTTTTCAATCAGGGAACGGCAAGATGAGTTTGCATTTGAGGTTTATATCAAGGCGACTGATTATGGTTACCGTGAAAGTAGGATTATTCGATTAATTTTAACAAAGTTTATTCCCGAAGAGAGGAGCGATTCTGCTGCCTTAAGAATTTATGAAGTTGCTGAGGAATTAGGAATAATTGATAGTAGTTTATACTATCTCATGGCAAAGTTATATTTTAATGATGGTAACTTTGAGAAGCTCATGAATATCCTTGATATTGTACAGCAGCAGCCGATTGAATCCCCGGAAATAGTTTTATTTATTGCAAAGAGTTATATGGAGATCGCAGAATTTGATACTGTCACCCAGGTCATTTTGAATTTTGAACAAAAAACCCCGCAACTCCTTGTAATGCTTGCATACAGTTACTATCATAAGGGTGATTATGTAAACCTTGGTAATACTCTTGCGGAACTTTTTGAAGCGGATTACTCACCACCTCATGTTACGGAGATGTTTTCAGATTATTTTTATTATATAATTCAGGATATGAAGAAAGCGAAAGTTCCATTATCGAAATTAATTGCTGATGACGACCTTATTGATAAGGAAGTTTTAATTAAGCTTGCGCGAATAAATTTTGTTTTAGAAGACTTCCAGGAATCCTTAAACTTGTACCAGCGCCTCCTGAAGACTGACCCTGAATTTATAGAAGCTTATCTTAAGATATCAGAGATTTATCTGAAGAAAGAACAATATTATGAGGCTCTGGATTTCTTAAAGAAATTGATTATTAAAGGATATCATTCTCCAACTGTTTATATTAACATTGGTGATATTTACACTAAATTGGAGCAGGTAAACAGGGCAATTGATGCATACGAGAAGGCCATTGAAATTGAACCTAATAATGTTAAGTTTCATTATAAATTAGGTTATTTATATGTTCAGGAAGATTTAAAGGAATTTGCAATTGAGCATTTTAACAAAGCTCTTATTTTAGAAGATGATGATGCTGAGATCCTTCAGACACTTGCCGTAATTTATTATGAAGAGGAAAACACATCCGAAGCCGCCAAGGAAGTTTACGAGAAGTTATATGACCAGAACCCTGGTAATATTGACATGAAGCTCATGCTTGCGCGGATTTATGCCATTAAGGGCCGGAATGACCCCGAAGCAATTGAGATGTATGAAGATCTTATTAAGAATGATAAATCAAGTTATGAAATTAACCAGAGATTAAGTGAATTTTATATTTCTCAGAATATAAGTTCTCCGATTGCAATAAAATTAATTCGAAAAACCTTTGGTGAACGTACAGATAATAAGGTAATCCTTGACTATCTTGGGAATTATTATATTTCGAGGGAAGAGATTAATGAAGAAGTTGAAGCGGTATACATGGAATTATTTAAGGAAGGTAAATGGAAAGAGAAATCCGGATATCTACTTGCAAAGGTATATACAAAACAGGGGAAGTATGAAGAAGCAATCCCATACCTTGAAGAAGTTATCTTTATTAATCCATATAATGAGAATATTTATATTTTGCTCGGTGAAATTTATTTCCATATTGAGAAATATGATTTATCTAAGAAAAGACTTAACAAAGCAATTCAATTAAACCCCAAAAACTCAGAAGGTTATTATCTTTTAGGCTTAGTAGAAGCAAAGCAGCAGAATAAGATGTTTGCAATTGACTTATTGAAGAAGGCATTAGAAATTATGAATAGGGGAGTTTATATCGCTGCACTTGCTCAGATTCATCATGATCTTGACAAGATTGACGACGCGACGACTTTAATGAAGAAGGCAATTAAAATTGCCCCTGAGATTGTCGAGAATCATTTCTTACTTGGTCTATGGTATTTTGAAACTGAAGAGAATGACCGGGCTCGGGAGTATTTTAACTACTGTATTAAAGCAGACCCGAGTAATATTAAGTATCAAATTTATCTTAACAGGAATCTCTCAAAATTAATGATGTTCCAGGAAGCAATTAATAATCTTGCTAAATTAGAGATGCAGAAGGAAGTTCTAATTGAACTCGGTAAAATTTATATACTTGCAGGTCGACATGACGAAGCGAAGAGTGTTTATTCAGAAGCTGTAGGTATCGATCCAAATTGTATTGAAGCCCGGGATGCATTAGGAGTAATGTATTTCGATATTGATAAATCATTCCAATCAGCAACAGGTGAATTCGAACAGATTCTAATGATCGATGAAGAGCATCAGAATGCAAATTTATATTTGGGCCGGTTGGAATATTCTAAACAACCCAGAAATTATCAATTAGCAATTAAGCATTGGGAAAAGGTTGACAGGATTGAAGATTCTAAAACAAGATTTGCTTTCGGTCATTCATATTTCCAAATGAGGAATTTTTCCAAAGCACTTTCAACATTACTGAAACTTTCTGCGGTTGAATTTAATCCTGACGCATTATTACTCCTTGGTAAAATCTATGAAGAACTTGGTGATTATCAGAATGCATTTAATATTTACAAAAAGATAATTGATAAGGAGAATAAATATCAGAATGCCTGGTATTGCTTAGCTGACCTTACTGATAAGCTTAATCAGATTGATGATTCTAAAGATTATTATACATATATCATTACAAACATTAAGAAGGACCCTGAAATTTATAAAAGGCTCGGTGAATTATTCATATATCACTTTGCAAATAATAAATTTTCAATCGAAGGATTTGAAAGATATGTCGAGTTGAAATATAAAGATAATATTACAAAAATTCCCCCGGACCTGGTTCGGATAATTTCTCTTGTCTATCTGAAAGAAAAAGACTTCCAGAAATCAAGGAATTATGCTGCAACCCTCACAAAAGGTAAAGATTTTACTGAATTTATTCTGAGTATAAATAATTATCAAATGGAGGACTGGGAACTTTGTTATAATCACCTTAGCATTTTATCTGAAAGATATTCAGCACAAAAATGGTTTATTCCATATCAGATCACTTTAGCAGAAGTTCAGGAGTATCGAGGGAAGTATGCGGAAGCTTTAAAGATTTATGAACAGGTCTTATTATTGGACCCAAAACTTTCAGAAGAAATTTATTTTAGATTTGCACATATCATCTACAATCTAATCAGGGAAGTAAAACGTAGAGAATGGGTACATTCAATCAAGGAGAAAAAACCCAAGAAAATTGATAATTTCATTATGGATAGTATTGAAGAAATTATCAAATTAGTTCAGAAATCCAAGTTATTAAAGAGGACGGAAAAGCAATTTTCTTCAGAAGAAACATATCTTAAAATTCTTGCGAGCTACAGTTTATCAATCAAGGATTTTTCCTATGCAAAGAAGAGATATAAAATACTCTCTAAGAATGATAAATTTGAGGTATTTGGAAAGATTAAACTTATTCAGACGGAATTCCTGAATAAGTTAGACTCTAATAAGGGTTCAAAATCAAAGAAGAAACCTGATTACACAAAATATGAAAAGGAACTTTTAAAAGTTTTAAAAGCGTCTCCGGATAATTATGACGGTGTCTTATTAAAATATGAGTTGAAAAAGCAGAGGAATAAGCAGAAAGCCATACAGATTCTTCGAGATGCCTTCTTTAAAATAAATGATCCTGGTAAGAAGATGGATATCCTGATGAGAACAGTTGATGAATTATTAAAGCTTGGTGATAATGAGAATTCAATTCAGATTCTAAAAGATGTTTTAACTTCTGCCCCCAAATTTATTCCTGCAATTATCAGGTTATCAAAAGTTTATTTTAATATAAAGGATTACAAGGAAGCTTCTAAATATATTGGGAAACTACCTTTTATTTTACATCTTGAAGATGAATTTTTCATAATGAAACTTGTAACAAATTTCAATCTTAATAACTATACTCAGGTTCTTGAACAATTTGTATTTACCGATTTCTCAATGGATATGTGGCTTGAAGATAATCCGAATTATTTTATTTATGTTGCGTATTCTCTTTTTAAGCTGGGTTCAATCCTCAAAGCACATGAGATAGTTGAGAAATATAAAGCTGATAATCGAAATGAAGATTATTATCTTTATTATCCTGAGATGCTTCAATTCAAAGATGATAAATCTACTGCAAACAAGTTACTACTTGAGGGTATAAAAGAATTTTCAAACTCAATAAGAATAAAGAAACTTTATATTGATAACCTTATTCTCATGGAGAAGTATCATGATGCAGAAACTTTTTACAATACTTTTAATGACGAATTAAAGAATGATTCAGAAGTCTTATTTTCAATTGCTCAGCTTGAGGAGAAATTAAAAGATTATTCTTCAACTGAGAGTATGTTAATAAATATCCAGGAAAAGCTTAAAGACCCACTCAAGGGTGAAGAGCTTCTAGCAAATGTATATATAAAAACTGGAGATATAAGTAATGCAATTAGATTACTTGAATCAGTTCGAAAAAAGTATGTTGACAGATTTGATACAGTTAAAGAGACATTAATTCCACATCTATATTTATTTTCAAAAGACCCTCTGAGTATTGAGAGAATTAAATTATTTGAAAAGATTAAGGACTTGGACTATAAACTTGTAGAGTTATATCAGACGCATAAGGAATATGATAAATTTGAAGATACCGTTAAGTCTCTAATTGATCGATTTCCCAATGATACAGCTCTCTATTATAAAATTATTAAAATCAGGATTGAAAAACTTGATGAACCACAAGGAACTATTGATTATATCAACTCAATCTTAGACTTTTCGCCTGATGCACCTGAAGCAAAGTATTATAAGGCTTTTATTTATTCCAATATCCTTAATGAAACTGAGAATGCTTTGGATCTAATGAAAGAAGTTATCAGCAAGAAGGAAGAGGTAAAATACCTGATTCTTTTAGGTGAGATTTACCTTAAGATGGAAAGAACCACGGATGCAGTTGATATGTTCTCAATTGTAATTGAAAGAGAACCTGAGAATTTTAAAATATATAAACTCCTGAGCGAGATAGAATTTAATGCAGAGAACTTTGATAAATCTCTTGAGTTAATTAATAAAGCAATTGATATGGGCCTGAATAAAGATGAGGTTCTTGAGCAGATGGCTAATATCTATGTTAATACAAATCGATATGAAGAAGCGATTGCAGTTTTTGAAGAGTTATTAGATAAGGGAATTGGTGAAGGTAATATTCATGCACAGCTTGGTGCGGCTTATTTAATGCTTGGGAATAATGTGAAAGCACAGCAGAATCTTATGCATTCAATTGAACTTGATCAAAGTGCCGGGGAGTGTTTTTTCAAGATGGGAGAGATATTCCTTAAACAAAAGAAATTTGTCCAATCAATTAAAACTCTTGAGAAAGCTAAGGAGAAAAAGTTTGATGATCAGAACCTGCATTTTTATTTAGGGGTTGCTTATCATAGTATTAAGAAGGAAGACCTTGCCCAAAGAGAATTTGAGATTGCATTGCAGGATCAGCGTGACGACTATTTCGTTCACAAATACCTTGGTGAAATTTATTTCTATCAAGAGAAATATGAGAAAGCCGCGATTGAATATTCCAGGGCTCGTGAGATTAACCCGAAGAAAATCGAAATTTATTCTTTTCTTGCTCGATCTTATCTTGAGACTAAAGAGTACCAGAAGGTCATTGAGTTGGTTGATTATGTTTTGAAATTTGAGAAGCAAAATATTCAATTACATATTATGAAATGTTCAGCTTTATTCCAGCTGGAGAAATATGAAGATGCAGAGAAGATACTAACACAAGTATTGAAAGTTGATTCAAATAATCAGGACGCTTTAAATCTAATTGGTAAAATATTCTTCTCCCGTGAATTACATAATGAATCACTTAGATATTTTGAGAAGTCTTTAGAACTTAATCCAAATAACTTTGATGCATTGAAATACTCAGGTATGATTAATCTTCATAAATTCCGCCTTAAACTTGCAGAAGAGCAGCTGTATAAAGCTCAATACTTATTCAATGCGGATCCTGATATTCCACTCCTGCTTGGGAATATTTTTATGAAGGAATCCAAATGGATCGATGCAATTATTCAGTTTAGAAAAGCAATAAAATTAAATATCACTAATTATGAAGCCTTTGTAGGTTTGGGCGATATTTATCAATTTAAGCAGCGCTGGCCAGAAGCAATCCAGGAATACGAGAGGGTACTAACGTTTAATTATTACCTTCCTAATATCCATTATAACCTCGGTAGATTATATGAAAAGATTTCGATGCCTGATAAAGCGGAGCAATATTATCGTCAAACAATCAAAATGGACCCTGAGAATTATTCAGCAATGGAGAAACTCGGATTATTATTAATCTCTCAACACAGATATAATGAAGCTCTGACTTTTGTAATAAATGCTCTTACAAAAGAACATGATAATGTAAAAATTATGATTCAGTTAATTGACTGTTATCGTAATTTAGACCAACTTGACCAGGCAAAGAAAATTCTCAATCAGGCAAGTGAACTTGCCCCGGATGATTTTGATTTAATTAAGGCCTGGGGTGATTACCATCTTGATCTTGAGAATCTTAAAGATGCAAGGAAGAGTTATGAAGCATTAATTCTGAAAGACCCTGATTATATCCCGGCATTACTTAAACTGGGTCATATCTATACAGGTTTGAAGGATTACGAAAAAGCAGAGGAGTTATATAAAAAGATAATTAGAATGACTGCTACTAGAAAGGATATTGCATTTTACGGTTTAGGATTTCTTTATGAGGATCAAGGTGATAACGAAAATGCAATACAATGGTATCTCCGGGCGATTTCTGAGAATAATAATTACCTGGCTCCTTTATTACGACTGGGAAATATTTATTATAATGAAGGCAATTTTATCAGGTCTATTGATTATTGGGAGAATGCAATTAAACAAGGGGTTGACGAGACCGAAGTATTTTATTACCTGGGAAATGCATACCTGAAGATTGAAGAGAATATTAAGGCATTAAATATTTTTGAAGAGGGTAGAAAACGCAGTCAGGATCTACAGTTTAATTATGGAATTGTTGAAACATACTTATCTCTAAAACAATATGAACTTGCTCTTGAACTTTTAAAGAACCTCAAGATGAAGGATAAAGATGAATCTGAATCATTGCATCTTTTCATGAGTAAAGTTTATATTCACTTGAATCAACCGGAAAAAGCTCTAATAGAAAATTATATTCTATTTAAAAAGGGTGTTAATCAGATTGATTCGATGTTCCAGGTCGCGAAGATCTATATTAATTTTTTAAATAGACCGCAAGCAGGTAATTACATTTTAGAGAAACTTGTTAAAGGTGAACCGGATAACTTGAACTTCAACACTTGGTTATTTGAGAGTTATAGAAAACTCGGGAACTTTGAAAAAGCAGAAGACCTCCTGAGAAAAGTTAATGCTTTTGAAGAAAAATCTCCGGAACTTTATGTTGCGATTGGTAAATTCCATGAAGATAGGGGAGATAAGAAGCTGGCTAGAGATGCATATATAAACGCTCTTAATATTAATCCTCATCTTGAAGAGATACAGGATAAACTTGGAAATCTTTAATGCAAAAAAAAATATTAAGAGTTTTCCCACTTATTTTATATTCCTGTGTAATATATTATCTATCATCACTAGAATCGGGAAAATTACCTGAAGCATATTTTATTAATTTTTTTATAGCAGCTCATTTTATTGAATATTTTATCTATGGAATGTTAACTAATTTTGCTTTCCATAAAAATCCCAAGGTACTAAGTATTTTAATAGGGGTATTTTATGGTGGGTTTGATGAATATCATCAATCCTTTATCCCGACCAGAACTCCTGATTCTTGTGATTTTATTGTTGATATCCTGGGAGTTATTGCAGGGGTTTATTTCATCTCATTCTTAAGGAGAAAATTTTATGAAAGGTAACATTGAGGAGTTTATTAAATTTAGGGAAGAGATGAATAAGAAGATTTTGGAATCGGATAATATAATAATTAAAAGAGCTGTAACATTGTTGCTTGACACTGAATAAATGATTATGTTATAATTTAGGTAGTTCCAAATTTCCAGGAGGTTTTTGTTGGAAGTACAATTTAAACAACGACTTCAATTTAAACTTATAATTGTATTCATTCTGTATTCCTTTCTTATAATTACGATCAGTGCTGTTTATGCATATAAAAACTTAAAGACACTCTTAGATGTCGATCTTGGAAGAAGGTTGATTCAAACAAGTATTTCGTTAAGTGAAACAATCTTGCCATTTCAACTTTCACTTGGTCACGGTTCTGAAGAGACTAAGACTTATAAAAACCTTCAAAAACGATTAACTTCTTATATTAAAACATTTGATTTAAATTATATGATTATTCTATCCCTGGACGGAAATGTTCTTGTCGCACCATATAATGATTATAAAATTGGAGATAGTTATGAACTCATTAAACTTGATGAAGAGGAATTCGAATTAGTAAAAACTGGGATTGCAGTAGATTCTATGCTGTATATTGGAAAAGATGGTAAGTATTATAAATCTGCTTTTATTCCGATTAAAGATAAAGGTGATCAGGTTATTGCGATTATTGCAACTGAAGCATCGGCAAAGTTCCTGACTACATTAGATAAAATCAAAAATATCTTTGTTACAAGTGAGATCATTGCTTTTATTATTTCACTTCTGATCGGTTGGTTAATAGGGAAGTCTTTAACTTATCCCCTTAATAAAGTTGTTTCAGGACTTCAAGAGATTGGAGAAGGTGACCTGGAACATGAAATAATTGTTACAACTAAAGATGAAATAGGTTTTCTTGCACATTCATTTAATTTAATGGTAAAAAAATTAAAAGAGAGAGATTCAGAACTAAAACAATTAGCAGCCGGAGTTGCTCACGAGGTTAGGAATCCGTTGATGGGTATTAAAGGAAGTATAACTTTAATTTCCCGGAATATTCAGGATGAGGAATCAAAGGAGCTGATTGTGAATATTATTAATGAGATCAGGTCACTTGAGAAACTCGTAAATGAATTCCTGATGTTTGCAAGGTTTTCAACTCCTGTTTTTAATAAAATAAATATTATTCCTGTTTTAGAACAGGTACTTTGCTTATCTTCCGAAATCTTTGATAATAAAAGGATAAAAATTAAAAGGTCTTTTCCGACTGAACTTGAAATTGAGTGTGATGCAGATAAAATTAAACAGGTATTTACTAATATTTTTCAGAATGCAGTTGATGCAATTGAAGAGAAGGGCGTGATAAAAATTTCCATTTTAGAGTTTAAAGATGATATTAAAATTGAGATTTCTGATTCGGGAAAAGGTATTGAAGTTGAATCAGTTGAACAATTATTAGAGCCATTTTTTACTACAAAAGAAAAAGGTACAGGTCTTGGGTTAGCAATTGTTAAAAAAATTATTGAACAGCACTCGGGTAAAATTGCTTTAGCTCCAAATAGACCAAGAGGATTAGTTATAACTATTTTATTACCAAAAATAAATTCAAAGCAATTCAGGAGTTAGAATGAAGAATCTTTTAATTGTAGATGATAATAAAACAATATGTGATATCTTAATAAAAACTCTAAGTAGAAAAGAGATTAAAATTTTTGTTGAGTCCAATGGTGAGGATGCCATTTCCACGTTAAAGGAACAGGAAATTTCAGTAGTTGTAACTGACTTAAAACTTCCGGGGAAATCAGGCTTAGAGATACTTGATTTTGCAATGGCGATGGAGTCGTCTCCTGAAGTAATCTTGATTACTGCATTTGGTACAGTCGAAACAGCGGTTCAGGCAATGAAGAAAGGAGCTTTTGATTTCGTACTAAAACCATTTGAACTTGATGAAATTGAAGTAAAGTTTGAGAAAGCTCTCGAGAGTTGGAATTTAAAGAAAAAGAATGTTGTATTGGAACATGAGAATGTATATTTAAAAGAACAACAGAGTGAAAGATTTAATTTTAATGAGATCATTGGAGTTTCTAATGCAATTAAAGCAGTTTTCGAGTTAGTAAAAAAAGTATCCCAATCAAAAACTTCTATCTTAATCCGGGGTGAAACAGGTACAGGAAAAGAGTTGATTGCAAGAGCAATTCATTTTAATTCTGAACGGAAAGATAAACCTTTTGTCAGAGTTAATTGTGCAGCGCTTGCCCCCGGAGTTCTTGAGTCAGAGTTATTCGGGCATGAAAAGGGGTCTTTCACCGGTGCAGATTATAAAAGGATTGGGAGGTTTGAACTTGCAAATGAAGGTACAATCTTCCTTGATGAGATTGGAGATCTGCCAATGGGTACGCAGATAAAATTATTAAGGATTATTCAAGAACGTGAATTTGAGAGAGTCGGGGGGAATAAAACTATTAAAGTAGATGTTCGATTGATTGCAGCAACAAATCAGAACCTGGAAGAGAGGATTAAGAAAAGAACTTTCAGGGAAGATCTATTTTATAGAATAAATGTTGTTCCTATGTTTGTACCGCCTTTAAGAGATAGGAAAAAAGATATTCCGCTTCTGGTTAAGCATTTCCTAAAGAGGTTCTCAAGAGAAATGGGTGTAGAAGAGAAAAGCTTGTCTGATAATGCAATAAAAAAATTAACTGATTATGGTTGGAAGGGAAATATTAGAGAATTGGAAAATGTGATTGAAAGGATTGTTGTATTATCTCAGGATTCTTTTATTGATATTAATGACCTTCCATTTGAACTACAAGCAAATGTAATGGTCGACTTATCTAAATTAGAAAACCAAACTCTTCCTGAATTGATTGAAGAATTTGAAAAAGGTATAATCTCAAAGTTACTTGTTGAGGAGAATGGAAAGAAATTAAATGTTGCAAAAAGACTCGGTATTAAGTCCAGCACTCTTTACTATAAGATAGAGAAACTTGGACTTTCTGATTAAAATTTTAGAAGATCTTTCAAAATTCTGAATTGTTTTTTTTAATTTTTTTAAAAATCATGAAAAAACAGGTAAAAAATACGTATTTTTGGATATTTCCGCAATATACGGAATTATTTTTGTATTTATTTCAGATTGAAATATTTATATTATGGCACAATTTATGCTATTAATAATTGTGAAACTATGGTGTTTAGAATGAAAAGTTACAAGTTGTATCTTATGACATTTCTGATTTTAATTCTTATCTCCCAGGTTGCTGCTGCATTTCATCCGGTCGAGATTAATAATGTTGATATTATTAAACTGCGTAATGAAGTGAAGAACTTAGAGGAGAAGATTAAGGATATTGAAAATGAGATAAAGGAATATACTAATATAATTGATGGACTCTCTAAAGATAAAGCTAAATTAAAGAAGCAATATAAGAAAAAACCATCCCCATTTCTTGAGACAAGATTAAATAAAGTTTTGAGTGAACTGCGCTATAAAATTGAAGAGATGAATAAATTAGAAGTTGATAAGAATATAAAGAAAGAACAACTTAAAAAAGTTGGGATTGAATTAATAATATTATTAAGTAATGAAATCGGGGATTTATTAACTGAAATCAGCGACTTAGAAAAGAAGAATGAGACCAGCGGAATTTTTGAAAAGATTGAAATTATTTTGAAGATTCAGGAAGAGATAAATTATTTATATAAAAATATTAATGAGAAATATCCTGAGGTTTCAAAAGTTGTTATAGAGATTGATGATGATGATTCACCTGAGATTCTAAATGAGAAATTGGATTTTGTAAATGATCAATTATTTCTATTAAATATCCGGGAGCAAAGATTAAAAGCCAATCGTGACCGGTTACTCCTGGAATATAAAATTCTTCAACTGCTTATTGATTTTTACAATGACCCTTCAACTGAGAAGGAAGAGATGTTTGATCAGATGGAGATAATTTCAGTTCAGATAGAAGAATTAAATAATTCATTTAAGAAAAATAAGGAATTAATAGAAACGAATAATAAATTAAAACTTGAGATAACAGAATATTTAAAAAATTCAGGAGGATGATATGAAAGGAATTTTGTTATTTGTGATTTTAGTTTTATTAATGCCCGTGGCATTCGGGGAGAATAATCTATTAAATGAAGATATTGACCCGGAGAGACGTGAAGAGTTAATTGAATACCTCGAGGATAGAGATGACTATAGCGATTACTTAATAAAGAAAATGCTTAAATCACAACGTGATGAAAATTTATTTATACTTGATCGTGAACTTGGATTTTTGACAACATTCGAAGGTAGATCATTTTATGTGGAAAGAGTATATGAAAATTTTCAAATGCATATATTTGACATAAAAACCGGAAAACAATTAATGTCAATTCCTTATATTTCAATTCAGGAATATTCAATTGATGAAGCAGGGGAATTTTATATTGCTGTTCTTGAAGATGGTACAATTATCAAAATTCCAATTTTCATAAATGAATCAAATTTTAGTGATATTACAATCACTGATCAGTATGGAAACCCTATTGATATTCAATTCTCTCCTATATATTCTGATTTTGGTATAATTGGCGCACGGCTGCAATTGGGAAATAATGTTATATTTGATTATAAAAATCCACTCTATGGAAATTCAGGTGTCACAATTTTCGGGGATGTCAGTGATGATGGGATAGGTGATTTATACACGAAAGAAAAGTTCGTTTTATATATGAACTATTCCCTGGATCTTGATGAAGACGATGATGAGGACGATAAGAATGATCCCGATGATAAAGATAAGAAAAAAGATAAAGAAAAGTAAATGAAAAATAATTCAAATTATAAAGGAAAAAAGTAAATGAAATGTAGAAGAAAAATTCAATTCTTATTCTTGTTATTTCTGATATTCTTAGTTCCAATTACAATATCAGCAAAAGAGAAATATGAACTTAGTATTGATGAATTTATTTTGTATGACGATTTCTACAGTATCTACCAGGATTCCATAAAAATGGAATTGAAACATAAATCATACGAAACATATAAAGCAATCGGTTCTATGAACTTTGAATCAGAGATAAAATACCAGAATGGTGAAACTGTCGAAGAATCTTTATGGCATTTAGAAACATTTTCAATTCAACACCGTTATGTACTTAGTACAAAGTGGAAAGTAAGGTTAAAATCCGAACTGGCCTATGACCATCATTATGATCCGTTATTCCGGAATACTACTTTTTCTAATGCGATAACATTCTACTATTATTATAATCTATTCTTTTACCTTAAACTGGAGTTTCAACTTCAAAAGGAATATTATACTGAATCCAGTATCCTTGATAATCGTTCAAAGCAACTCCTGCTAAAAATTATGAAGAGACAATCAGTATTTAATTCTTATTATATTATGCTAATTGCAGGCGAGAGGAATCTCCCGTTTTGGCCCATCCCGAACGTATCCTCAGTGAGTAATAGAGTTGATAGTAATTTTAATCTGGTATTCTCAAATATCAATAGCGTTACAAAGAAAATATTTAATGAATTTAATTTCCAGTTAGAATTTTATAAATCAAATATTAATGCTTATGAACTCTATAATATCGGTCCATACTTCCTGTTTGAATTCCCTGATGATAACTCGGAAACTAGAAAATTGATCAATGATTATTTTAATTATTACTTAAGAAAATTCTCGAATGTTACAACTTTTATTTTACCAAAAGATTATATCTTCCAGTTGAGTTTAACGTATCAATTGAAAGATTATCAGTCTAAAAATGCAAGAAACGAATTAGGGGTAATTAAAAAAACTAAAGAATGGGATGAGCAATATAATTTTTCTGTTAATATCATGAAGAATAAATTATTCTCAAAAAAAATATCCCTGAAATTCGGAATGCTTTACCAGGTAAGTTCATCAAATAATAAATTTAATCAATATTACCTTTATGACGGGGAAAGATATTTGTTTACTCTTGGAATCAGCTGGAGAATGTAGGTTCGATTAACTCTGTTAATCGAACCGAGAACAGATAGCAGAGAACAGAGAGCTGAGAAAGAATATTGTTAGTATTTGCTTCCAACCTTTGAGTGTTATTGAGAGAAGCAAAAGGTGTTATTGTTATTTCCAACGTCTGAGTGTCATTGTCCCGACGCGTCGGGATGACTTCCGTTACACTCCAGCCACGCGCTAAAGCAAATTGCGGCAATCTAAGTAATCCGAAGACAAAAGAATTGTTTGCCAAACAAAGTAGGGGCTTCCGGCCGGAAGCCCTGACCATTTGAACTTAAACACCCGTATGAAACTATATGGAGTGCATCAGGTAAATCAATGATTTTCCTGATGCAAGGGAATTTATTCCCATTATATTTCGTAGGCCTGGGTTTAAACCCAGGTTCAACAATTCACCAAATGTCACAGGAATTTATTCCTAATATGGGGATTAAAAATATTTTTTTCTTTTCTTTTTATTTTTCTCTGCGTCCGGAGTTTATCCCGGATTCACTTCGGAGTGTACGGAGTTTACCCCGTTTTTTCGGGGCGGTGAATATTTTTACATTCGCTTATTTAATAAGTACCTTCAGCTCAAAATAAGTGCAGCATAATAATTAAAGCAAAAACATTATTCATTTTTCATTGTTCACTTTTCATTCTTATCCCGATGTTAAAAAATCCCCGACAAATCGGGGTAAACTCAATAAACTCCCTTTGG
>DAOVMD010000380.1 GCA_030630935.1 Candidatus Mcinerneyibacteriota bacterium
GTAAAAAAGAGAAAAAGAAGAATATTTTTTTAAATAATTTTATTATATTACAATTTTGTGAATATTGCGCTGATTACATAGCGTTAAAGGTGAGAAGAATATTTACTATTCAGAGCTGCGGAACGGTTAACTTTGTTAACCTCTAAATAGTTAAATAGTTCAAGTGTTCAAGGCATGCTCCGCATGCGTTCAAGTGCTAAAAACGTTACGATAGTTAAATAGTTCAAGAGTTAACAAGGCATGCTTTGCATGTGTTTAAATGTTATATATGTTACGATAGTTAAATAGTTCAAGAGTTCAAGAGTTATCAAGGCATGCTTCGCATGCGTTTTAGTGTTAAACCAGCTACGATAGTTCAATTGTTTAAGTGTTATCAAGGCATGCTTTGCATGCCTTTAAGTGTTAAACCAGCTACGATAGTTCAATTGTTTAAGGGGGCATCGAGCCCCTTTGCCTATGCGTAGTAATAATACATGAAATTATAAAAAAGTATTAACATCAGCACATTCCAGCTTGGAACGTGACATGATTAGGTTTACAAACAGTTATGTTTAAAGAGCTTGCTCCCTTGATAATTGATAATTGAAGAATGATTTCGCCTTATATATGACAATGCGATTATCTATAAAACAACTGTTTTCAGTTCTCTGCTATCAGTTTTCTGCTCAAGTAACACGAAGTCGTATACCCAACGTGGTATATGAGAGTTACTTGAGCTTCTCTTCTATTATCTGCTTTAATTTCTCAAGTGATTCAGGTCTATCACCCAGGTCAATATGGCAATGCTCTCTAAAATCCTTCATGTCTTCAATACCCAGGATAGTGAATAAGGCTTCAGCGCAATGATGTCTAATTAAATCTGCCCATTCTTTCGTCTCTTCAACCAGAACATTATAAAGTATCCAGCTGGATCTTTTAATAGTACCCTTTTTCTTAATTGCATCCCAGATGGTGTAGAAGGTATCCCACTCTTTATTTTCAATGAGCTTAAGTAACTTCTTTTCACTTAAAGAATTGTAATCTTTCGATTGTTTAACAGCATGATAATTCCATGCATCTCTCCAATTATCGAATTCAGGTTCTTTTTCTTCTTTCATTTTATTTACTCCTTCTTAAAATTTTAACACAAAAGTTTAAAAAAGTCAAGACCATTTCCAAACCACAAAGAACACGAAAATTAATACTCTTACTTAATATAAACAGGAAAAGATGTTGTGTTCGCTCTTTTTTTGGGGGTCTTACTTTTTATCCCATAGGGATAAAGTGATAGTAGCCCAGCAATTTATTGTTGGGTTAATATTAGATAAATCATATCTGTCCTGTAGGGACAGCTGAAAAAAAAATAATATTGAACTTAAAGACGTTTTTCCTATATTACAGCATTTACAGTGTAAAATGTAATAAAATGTAAACTCCGTCCCCCAAAAAGTTATTTGACTTTCAAATAATTATCTAGTATAATATAAATATAGGTGGGTAATTAATATGGGTCGGCACCTTAGTTTAGGAGGACGAAATGTCTACTCGACAAAATAAAAAGTTTTTGTATTATATTTTTTTCTTCATGCTAATAAATTCAATGATTTTTGGGAGCCAACTTCAAAGCAAAGATTTATCTAATCATGGGAATTTTCGGTATTCTCCTGAGAAATTTGAAAATAAAAATTTAAATTTAGTTAAGGCTTTACCGGGTGGGAAGATAGTGGAGATAAAGTTTAAAGATAATTATGCTTATTGTCCCGCATCAGGGATTCTTTTAATCTTTAATATTTCCGATCGATTGAATCCGGTATTAGTTGGACAGATAAAAGGGAAGGGTGATTATATCCGGGATGTAGACTTTTATGAAAATTATATATTAATTGCTGATGGCCGGTATGATGGAATTCTGATTTATGATATTTCCGAACCTTCCAATCCAGTGTATAAAGGTGAGATTAAATTATTACCGACTGTTTATAGTCTGGAGATTAGGGATAACTTGCTTTATGCTGTCACCAGGTGCTGTTCTTATTTTTATGTTCTGGATATTAAAGATCTTTTTAATCCAGAGGTTCTTGATAAGAAACCAATGACAAGCCCTATTAATCTCTGGGTTGAGGATGCTTACGCTTATATTGCAGATTATAAATATGGTTTGAAAATCATCGATATCCGTAATCCAAGGGAACTTAAAGAGGTCGGGGTTTATAACATACCCAATCCTTCTAATCCCAAAGTATACCAGGTACGGAATGTAATGGTAAAAGGAAACATTGCTTTTCTCTCTGCTTATGACGATGGAGTGATTATCTTAGATATATCTAATAAGAATGAACCTAAGGAAATCCTTCGCATCCCGTAATTAAAAACATGCGGCTCAGTAGATATTTATAAACAGTACCTTATTGCAAGCTGCGGTACTAAAGGAGTATATATTTATGAAATTATTAATTTAAAGAATCCTAAAAAAGTTACTCATATCCAAACTCCAGGTAGAGCTGATAAGGTTATTTTCCAGGTGCTAAAGCAAAATAATGAAGAAAAACTCTATGCTGTTATCTGTGATTGTTGGGGTGGTTTGAGGATTTATAATTTAAATAATATAACTAAACCAAAAGAATGCTTTGTTTATGAATCAATTTCTAATCCCAGTGGATTTGTCATTGAAAATGATTACATTTACTTGACTGATCGATGGTTAGGGTTAAAGATTATTGATATTTCCACGCCACCAGAAGCATATATAGATAAATGCTATTATAAATCAATCTGGATAGAAAAATTCAAACTAAAGCATTGGCATTGGGATGGGATTATAAAAAAAGATAATACCCTGATATTTTTAGATGGTAAGGGGGTTTCTGTTGGAATAATTGATAAAGAAAATAATTTTGAACTTGTAAAAAGATATCGATTTTTTGATGTAATTAATAAAGCACAGAGAATCCAAAAATTTGATAACTATGCTATTTTAAGTCATGGTCGATTTAATGGAATATCACTATTAAATATTTCAAATCCATTAAAGAAAATTAAACATTTATGGACTCACGATATAGATGACTTCACGTTAGGAGCTTTTATTTATGAACAGAATATTTTTGAACAAAATATTTATGCTGCGAGTAGTGAGGAAGGAGTTATTATCCTCGAATGCAAAGATACTGATAACCCTAAAAGAATCTATACTTTTAAGGAACTCGGGTTACAAGTTAGTGATGTGATTGTGAAAGATGATTATGCTTATATTGCAGATTTCGCGGCAATTATCGTTTTGGATGTCTCTAATACATCAAACCCTAAAAAAATATCTGAATTTAAAACCATGGGTAAATTCAATTCCCTTTATATTCATGAAAACAAACTTATCTGTACAAATAATTGTAAAGGTGTCGTTATATTCGATATTAAAGATCCAAAAAATTTAAAGGAGATTGGTAATTATTATATCCCGGGAAATCCGATTCAAGCAGAATGGTATAAAGGTTATATTTATGTAATTGCAAAGAATTCAGGACTTTGGATTATAAAGTAGTGTTGTTTAACAGTTGTTGGTTTGTGATCAGTGGTTATTGGCAAGATAAAAGGAGACCGGTAAATTGTTGA
>DAOVMD010000062.1 GCA_030630935.1 Candidatus Mcinerneyibacteriota bacterium
CCCCGCCTCCGATATGGACTGGGAAAGTAAGGTTACCATGGGGTTGGATTAGATTTCTATATGTAAAGGTATAATCTCCAACCAGGTGAAAATTTCCATTATCGCCCCATCCAATAATTAATTGCAAGGAGTTAATATTATTTAATTTATATTTAAAGCTCAATCCAGTAGGGTCACCAATTATGAAACCTGCTCCAAATCTACCCGTTTGAGCATTTGCAGTAAGTTGTAGTCCACAAAATACTACAAATACTAAAGAAAAAAGAATTATCTTTTTCATTGTTTATATCTCCCACAAGTTCGAATTAGAAAAAATTATTTAAAGCTGTTAATTGCGTCTTCGATACTCTCAAAAATCTCAAAAGCTTTATCAAGATGAGTTAGGTTGAATAGGGAAAGGATATCTTTACTAAGATTTGCAAGTTTGATTTTCCCACCGCCTTCAGTTACTTTCTTATTCTGAATAACCAGGATACCCAGTCCTGCACTATCAATATATTTCATGTCAGCAAAATCAAGAACGAAATTTAATTTATCGTTATTTAATTCTTCTTTGATAGCTTCTTTTAGAACATGCCGGTTTTCGACAATGATTTCCCCTGTAATTTTAAAAACAACAATTCCGTTAAAATTCTTCTTTGTAATCTCCATGGTCTTCTCCCTTTTTTAAAGTCCTCTTTTAGTTTGATTTTTTGAGACACCGTTAGTTTTTGATTTTTTCGTTTCTTTTTTCACCGGTTCTGTAATTTTAAATTTATATAATGCACTTTTCAATTTTTGAAATTCGTTAAAGAGTTCTTGAGCAATATCAGCCATTTCATTTGAGGAAGCAGCTTGTTCTTCAGTTGCGGCCGAAGTTTCTTCGGTATTTGCGGCATTTTCCTGAGCAATCTGAAGGAGTTCATCATCAATCGCCAGTATGCTGCTTGAATCACTGCTTAACGTATCAGATAATGATCTTACTGCATCGATATTCCCGATAATAAATCCCAATTCACTATTAATAATATGAAATGTATCGAGTACTTTCACAGAAATATTTCCAAGCCCTTCAGTTTTTGCTTTACCAATCTGCATAGTATTAACAACTTCTTCAATCTGTTCCTGGATATTTTTAATTGTATTTGCGATTTGATTATTCGCTTCACGTGTTTCAATGGCCAATTTACCAATCTCTTCTGCAACAACTGCAAAACCTCTTCCGCCTTCTCCAGCTCTTGAGGCTTCAATTGAAGCGTTGAGAGCAAGTAAATTAATCTGGCCGGAAAACCCTTTGATTTTCACAACGAATTTGCCAATTTCTTCTGATGATTTAATTAGTTCACTCATCAGAACATTTGAAGTATCCACGACTTCTACAAGTTCATCGATTGCATGAGCTACAATATTAATCTCATCATTTCGATTGTTTAATTCCATGACCGTACTTTCACCTCTCGTGACTAGTTCAACAGTTTGAGCCTTAAGATCCTTAGCAAATTCAGAGATTTTCCGGATAACGTCCGCAGCTTCTCTTGTTTTAAAAGCCTGATTTTCAATATTTGATGCGACTGAATTTGTGGTTGCAGCAATTGAATCAATTGAGGTACTCATTTCTTCAGATGATGCGGATAGGTTTCCTGCGATCTCAAGCATATTATTAAAAATACCAAAGATATGCTGTAATAAAATAACGGTAGAGAGAGCCATTTGGTTAAAATGCTCAGCAAGGAAATCTACTTCTGAAGATGAATAGACATGTGCTCTCATATATAATTTACCTTCTGTTAATTCATACGAAAGTTTTTTCAGCTCATTAATCGGATGAGTTATTGTTTGAGCGGTTAAAAAAGATAGGATTCCACCTAAGATTAGGCCTAATACTCCAACTCCAATTGCAAATAGGAGGATAGTGGTAAAGTGCTGTTCCAAGGAACCTGAGTTTGACGAGGCATGCCGTAAGATATCATAGGTTTTCTTTAAAATTAAAGTGCTTTCAAACAGAATGAAAATAAATAAAATTATTGAATTTAGAATTATGATTTTTTTCCCTATATCAATTTTAATTATTTTCTTCTCATCTAAGACAGGTAATTTAAATCCCTGATTATTTTTTGCGATATACTTTGCAAATTCTTGAATCTTAATAAGTGGTTCTCTGAACATGGTTTCCATTCTCAAGTATGCCAGCAGAAAGAACAGGAGAGACCCCATTATTCCGCCAATTAAGAAAAATAAGAAGTCAATTATACTTACCTTTTGAAAGATAAACATATATAGTGAGATAGGAAGAGTTAATATGAATAGAGATACAAAGAGAAGAACCTGGCTATACTTAAACGGGAAATTAATTCCTTCAATATAGGCATTTTTCAAATGATGTTCTTCAATCTCATCGGGTTTTTTCATCTGAATAATTCCATTGAAAGAAGGAGTAAAGCGCTGGTAGAAGATGAGTAATAAAATCAGACTAATAAAAAACATAATTACTACAGCAATGGAATAATGTAGTATTTGAAATCCGGTAAATTCAATATTTACAAAGTAATAACCGGTTGCAAATATTATGCATAATAATCCAATTAACCCAACTTGAAGAAGAACTTTTTCCCTTAACTGCATATTTATATTTTCCTTGAGATTTTTTTAGTTATAGTAATTGAGTTTCCTGAGCTATTGAATCTTATATTATCGGCAATACCCATAATTAGATAAAGACCCCGCCCTGATTCAATATAAATTGTCTCAGGTGAGATGTTTTTATTGATAAATTCACTATAATCAAAACCTTCACCTTCATCAGTGATTTTAGCAGTAAAAGATCCCGTAGTAATGGCAATATCTATGTTTACGAAGGACTCTAAATTGCTCTTATTACCATGTATTATAGCATTAATTATTGCTTCTGTCAAGAGTAATTTTAGGTTATAAATATCTTTTTCAAGGATCTTTTCTGATGAGAAAATTTCTTCAAATTCCGTGATTAAAGCTTTAATATTTTTCAGGTCACTTGATATTTCCCATGTCCTTTCAAAGAGAATCTCCGGTAATCGCTTCAGAACAACCAATGAAATATCATCCTTCATTTTCATATCGCCAACGAATGCAAGGTGAGAGTCAATTACACTTGCACATAAATCATCAGCTGAAAGGAATTTGTTTTGATTAATTATATCAGTTAGACGATTTTTACCGAAGTTCTCATCAAATTTATTTCTATTATCAGGAATTCCATCAGTGTACATAAATATGAAATCGCCCTTATCAAACGTCAGGGATTTCTCATCAAGATTAATATTATCGAAGATTCCAATGAGTGAGCCGGAAACTTTTAACTCAGAAATCTCATCAGATGAGAAGTCATAATAATACGGTTGAGTATGTCCACCATTTGAGTAGATAAATTCACCGGTTTTTGAATTAAGAATCCCATAGAATATGGTAAGGTAATCTTCTTCAAGGATATATTTATTAATCTCCTGGTTAATTAGTTCCAGGGCTTTCTTTGGTGAGTTAATGTTACGGAAGTAATTGAATACAAAACTTTTTACCATACTCATTACCATTGCAGCACCCACGCCATGTCCGGATATATCCGATATAATAATACCCATTTTATTATTCCCAAGATCAATAAAGTCGTAATAATCCCCGCCGATCTGACGGGAAGGAATATATTGTGCCCCGAATTCGAAGTGATTGACTTTCGGATATTTCTCCGGGATAATCTTTATCTGGATATCATGTGCTAATTTCAGGTCTGTCTGGAATTTCAAATTGAATAGTTTTTGATTCTCAAAAAGGAGATTGTTTTCAATTGATTGCGCGAATATATTTGATAATATATTCAATGTAGGAAGGAGAGTTTGAATTTTCTTGGGTAGATTAAAGAATGCTAACTTAATAAAACCGATTAATTTATCAGGAACAAAAAGCGGGGAGTAAACCATTGACCGAATCTTTTTACCTTTAATAGTTTTATTAAGTGTGATTTTTGCATGCTGCACATCATTTATAAATATTGAATCTCTAACCTGAACAATTTCTTTAATATAATCGTTACTGATAATGATATTATCTTTTCGTGTGAAATCAACTTTTAACGAACCGAATTCTTTAATAGCACGATAGGTAATGTTATCATCATTTAACAGATAAATTTCAATATCACTATACGTAATGAAATTCTTGATTTTTTCAATAAATAAATTAAATAGTTCTTCAATATCCAGGATTGAATGGAGCTGATGTGTAATATCCAAAATTAATGAAAGTTCCTGGATTCGTGTATTCAAGTCTTTCTGAGTTGCTTTCTGTTTTTGAATAATTTTATTCATTACAATGTTTGTCTCTTCAATCTCTGTTTGTTGATACCGCATTTCATTCAGGATATCTTCAAGCTGTGTATCTTTTATCTTCATTCTTCCAAGGATCTTTTTATTAGAATGAGAAAGGAAAATTGAAACTAAAGCGATTACAAATATAGAAGCAATGAAGATTGTACCATTATATAGTCTAATAAATGTAAGGGAATGTTCAAAATATCCAATCGCTATCATAGATAATACAATTGAAATTCCTAATAAAGAGAAGAAAATACCATCTTTTAATGAGTACCGTAAAGCGACGGAGAATACAAAAATATAAATGAAGATAAAAAATGGACTGTCTAACTTTCCTGTGAAAAATATAATTGCCCAGGTAACTATAATATCCAGAAAGAGTGTCAGATAATGAATGACAATATTTACTTTACCCATTCTTTTAACGAAGAACCAGATAAGAATATTATTAATGAAGTAAAATGCTCCAATCAATATAATTGCATGTGAGATTCCTTCGGCACTATATATTTTTGTGATTATCCCAAGAAGATAAATAATAAAGAAACCCACGATCAAGAGTAATCGAGTTTTACACTCGCCAAGTTTAATGGAATATAACTCAGGTTTACTTAGGTTTATACTCGTAGAACTTTTTTGGGCTTCCTTTTCTTCTGATTTTCTTTTCATAAACTAAATATTTTCCATATTATACCGTAAATTATAACATAAAAAAGAAAAAAAAGCAACTTTTAATTAAGATAAAAGTTGACATATCATAATTTTTTTGTTATAATTCCAATTAAGCAAAGGAAGAATTCTATGAAGCAACTAAACTTTATCTCTCTTTTAGTGATTATATTATCTATACTAATCCTTTCGGGCAAGGGTCTAAAGCCACATGCAGGCACTGATAAGGATCTGTTGAATAAATCTGTCCCGGTTAAAAGTTCTAAAGTTTCGGATTCAAAATCTGAATCTACAAAGCCCGGGGTTTCAAGCCAGAAAGATAAGATTTATGAAAATATCAAGATTAGTGCATCTGTTGAACCTGATATTGTTCCTGTAAACGGAAGATTTACTCTTAAAATTACTTTGATAACCACCTGGGAGAGCTCAGGGTTTACTGCAACGAAAATTCTTCCGCCTAAACTTTCCTGGGCTCGAAATATTTCCAGCTACTCCAGAACTAACTATTCCACCAGTAAAGGGAAGATAGTTTTTATTAATCAGCAGACTTTTAAATATAAGGCGGGAAATATAGAAGGGGAGTTTACTATTCCACCGATTCCTGCAACAGTTAAGGATCCCAACACAGACAAATCATATACTGTTACAACAAATCCATTACCAATTAAAATTGTGAAAAGTTCGAAATCAATTCAAAAACCACCTGATCCTTATACCCGGAAGCCTTCTCGACTGCCGAATATCTGTCTTTATATTATAATAATTTTAATTCTATTGATAGTTGTGATAGTTCTCTTAATAATTTTAAAAGTATCGAAACGGCGTGGAGTTTCTACCGTTACTACAAAACAACCCCTCAATGATAAGGGTTATTACCTTCTTCAATTAGATGAATTATTTAAGAAGATTCCGGAAGATGACGATGAGAGATTTACTGATGAAGTTGATGAACTGATCAAGAAATGGATTTCGTTTACTTTCAATGTCGAAACGGAAGATTATTCCACTAAAGAGATTATCCTGAAACTTGAAAGCAGTGAAGCGGAATCTGAATTAATTGAAAGTTTAAGTAAATTTTTTGATATTGTTGATAAAGTGAAATATGCAAATCAGGATTTGGACACCACCGAACGCGAAGATTTTTATCAACTTGCCAGGAATATTATTAATATGGGTTCCTAATTAATGAACCGAAATGATAAATTCCTAAATATAATATTCAACCTGATTATCTTTATTGTGCCTGTAATATTTTATACGGGAGCCAATAACACAATTTTAATAAAGTATCCTGTTTTTATTATACTGCTTTCTGCTTTCTTTTTTGTTTATATGATGAGGAAAAAAACAATTGTCTTTGAGAAGGTTTCCGGTTCCTATAAATATTTAATGCCTATGATAATTTACATACTTTTGATTATGATATCAAGTGTGTTTAGAGTACAAAGAACCTGGCATCTCTCTTTTGTTTGGTTTATGAAGGAATTTTCACTTGCGATACTTATGTTATTGATATTTGAAAATTTCTCAAGATTAAAACTTAAATATATTGTAAATACATTTATAATTATGGTCTTTGTGATCTGCTCCTATGGTCTGCTTCAGAAATTTGGTCTTGATTTCTTTGATTGGCAGCAGTTTGGAACAAGAAGAATAATCTCCAGCTTTGCAAATCCAAACCTGTTTTCTGCATTCCTGGTTGGAACTCTACCAATTGTACTATGGAAGATAGTTAATATAAAAGATGTAAAGGGGACTTTAACCTTTAAAAAAATAAGGTTTTTTGATATCATAACAATCATTGGTTTCTTCCTGAGTATATCAGCAATTTTTCTCACTCAAACAAGAGCTGGTTTAATTGCTTTAGCCGTTGGCGGAGTTATATTGTTAATCTCGAATTATTTTCTGAAGGGAAAACTATTTAAATTTAAAAAAGTAAAACCATTAATAATTCTAATTCTCGTTTTTTTTGTGATAATACTTATAGTAAAAAAAGATATAATTCTAACTCCGGTTTCACGGTTAGTAAATGTAAGTCTATCACAGACAAAGAGTACAGATTTTAGAACACTTGCGTATCCTTCTGTTCTAAAAGGAGTGAAGGATAATGTTTTTACGGGTGTAAGTCCGGGAAACTTTTTTAATTATTTTCCATTATATAAATCAAATGATTTCCTTAGGAACTTTCCATCTGATCAGATAGTTGTTATGCATGCACATTCGGAGTTCTTTGAAGTTGCATTTGAGTTGGGAATCGTAGGATTGATACTGTTTCTTTGGATGATATTTTTTATAATTAAGTCCGGGTATAGAGATCAAAATCCATTTAAAATATTTCTTACGATTAGTTTTATTATGCTCCTTATAACAAATCTGTTCAGTGTTAATATGCGGTATTTCCCTTCCAGGTTCTTATTCTATACACTTGCGGGTTTAATTATCGGTAATATAAAAGTGAATATTAATAATAAAAAACCTGATCGTAAAGGATGGCTTCGTATAATCCCCGTAATCTTAATTTTAATATGGGGAATATTTATTTCTTTCATGGAATTTAAATCGGATATTTTATTACGGGCAGGTAATCGGGAACAATATTTTAAGCGTCAGAATAATGCACTTGAAAAATATACTGCTGCCTCGGTCACTTTTTCCAGCAATCATTTCGCCGGATATAATATGATTAATCTTGCGTATATTTTAAAGGATTATAATAAAAACTTTCTTCTGAGATTAAGGTTATTTAATGAGGAGTTTCCATATTTTAAGGATACACATCTGATCACAGCAAGGATATATACAGACCTTGAAGACTTTGAGAAAGCAGAAGCTGAGTTTATAATTGAGGAATCAATTTCTACATATACTGAAACACTTTATTCTGATTGGGGATATATGAAGTTCCAGGAGATTATGAAAACTGATGGGGTTAAAGGTATTAAGCGTAGGAAATCTGAAATTTTAAAAATTTATAAAAAAGGTCTTGATATTAACCCCGGAAATGTGGTATTATTAGATAACACCGGTAATTTATATACTTTACTCGGTAATTACCAGGAAGCATTAATGCATTTTGAAAAGGCTTTTACGATTAAGAACGATGATTACAGATTAATTGCTAAGATCATTGATATAAAAATTAAATTAGCTGAGTATAAAGATGCGAATGATTTGTTTCTGAAGTACAATGATAAAATTAGTAAAGAATCAAGATACAACATTTATACGAAGTTAAAACAACATGGATTTGATAAGAATGAATGAAAAATATTTCAAATATTTCTATATTGGAGTACTCTTCATAATATTTACTGCGGTTACAGTTTTGCTCTCACCAAAGTTCTATAATATTGTAGTTATAAAAGATACCGTATTATTTATTGGGATGGCTATAATATTTATTTTAACTGCTGCCGGTTTACATTTAGGAAAAATAAAATTAACCCTCTCCAAATTTGATGCGCCACTTGGTGTTTTCCTGATAATAAATATAATTTCATTTATATTTTCATCTTCAAAGTTCTATTCGTTTTATTACCTATCAGTTTGGATTTCTTATTTTATTGTATTTTTCTATATTAGAATAGTTTTTGACAGTAAGGAATTTATAAAGCATTTTCTTGTGATCATTATTTCCATAACATTCTTTATTTCATTTTATGGTATTTTACTTCAGAATGGAACTGATATATTAAAGTTTTATGGGGACTTGGATTCAATATCACGAACACCATCAACAATGGGGAATCCAAATTTCTTCGCTGGGTTTTTAATAATAGCTCTCTTTATAATAGTTTCTTCCATTTTTTATTTTAAAAAGAATTATATGAAACTATTCTCAGGGATTACAGCAGTTTTAGTTTTATATTCAATTTTGTTAACAAGAACGCGAGCTGCATTTATCGGGTTAGCAGTTGGAATCATGATATTCACAATCTTATTAATATTAAAGTTCTTGTGGGATAAAGAGTTAATGAAACGCTTCCCATCCTTCTTTAAATACATCGGTACATCAGTGGTTGTCTTACTGATTTTGGTAATTTTAATTTCTCCCAGGGGTTATTGGAAGCGATTAATTGCTGCAACAAATTTAAAAGCTATTTCAACAACTATGTTCAGGATTTATACCTGGAAATCAACCTTGAAAATAATTAAGGATAACCCCATTTTAGGTTCCGGGGTAGGGACATTCAGAGTGGAATATCCATCCAGAAAGAGTAAAAGAATCTTTATGTTTGAAGAACATCATAATGCCGAGACTATTCATGCACATAACGAATTTTTAGAGGTTGCTTCAGACTCCGGAATATTGGGTGTAATCGGATTCTTCTGGATACTTTTAACATTGGTTTTTATTTTCTTCAGAATAATTATTAAATTAAAGTCATTAGAAAATTATATATTATTGCTGGGAATATTCTCATCAATTTTTGCGTCACTGGCAAATAACTTTTTCTCGGTCAATATGAGATATACATCATCAGGTTTTGCATTTTGGATTATACTCGGTTTCTTCTTTGCTGTTCTATTACCTATTATTACGAAGAATAAGGATATAAAAGGGTTTGGTAACTTTAAACAAAAACTTTCAATTTCATTATTGATTATTTCTTTAATCTGGGGTGCAATTATTATTCCATTTGCAATCAGGAATTATAAATCAGATAAAGTTCTGAAGTTAGCAGTTGAATATTCGAAGGGCGGAGTAAGCATGAATATGCAAGGTAAAGTGTTATCGGCTATGTTCTTTTATAAAAAAGCCCGGGATTATTATTTTGAGTCATTAAAATATCAGAAAAATAATGTGATCGCTAATTATTTTATGGGTAACCTGTGCCAGGACCTTGGGTCTTTAGTCAGGAATAAAAAAAGAATTGAAAATGATAAAGTAAAAATTAAATTAGAAATTAAAAGACTTAAATCAATTGCAGATAAAGAACCTTCAAATTCATATAATCGACGTGAGTTAGAGAATAAAATCAAAGAGCTTCGTCAAGCACTTCGGAGAGCAGATATGGATCTTGAGAATATTGGAAGCTCAAAAAAACTTTATGAAAGTGCAGTTATGTATTATAATATAGTAATTAAGAATTCCCCCAATTATGTCCAGGTTCATTACCATAAAGGTCGGGCTTTTAAGGAATTGGGATTATATAAAGAAGCAAAACAAGAATTCGAACTTTACAGAAAACAAAATCCGGTCGATTTTGAAAGCTATTTCATACTTGCCACTCTATATAAAAAATTAGGTGATATATTTAAGGTGAGTGCTTTACGGGAGGAATTATTAACTGAAATCGATGCGGATCTAGAATTATTTCCATCATACCTGCCACTATATTTTTCTTTGTTTAAAATTTATGTCAATGAAAAGAACAATGAAAAAGCTGAAGAATCTCTATTGAGAATTTTTGAACTGCCCGATATTTATCATAGCAAAAGTTTTCAGCAAGCGATTCGATTCCTTTATTCTTTTTACTTCAGAACAAATCAACAAGAAAAGATAGTGAAATTCAGGAAGAAATTCCTGATAAATTCTTCAAAAATCAACTAATACATATATTAGAGGTTGTCCGGTAAAGTCATTTTGTCATTGCGAGAAATGAGTGAAGTGAATGACGAAGCAATCTCGTGTCATTCGAAGACAAACGAATTGTTTCCCAAACGGTGTAGGGGCGACCGGCCGGGCTCCCTGATTGTTATTAATAATCCTCCCGGATGA
>DAOVMD010000464.1 GCA_030630935.1 Candidatus Mcinerneyibacteriota bacterium
AAATGGAGCTGGTTTCGCTGCGATTCCGGAGTTCTTTAATCAGTTAAAAATTTCAAGATATAAAATTTTAAATCCTGACCCTGACATTGAGTTTTCACATGTTCCAGAACCGTCAAAGAAAAATTTAAAATCGACCTTGAAATTTTTAAATAGGAAGCGTTTTGATATCTGCTTTGTAGTTGACCCTGACGCTGACCGGCTTGCGATAATAAATGACCGCGGGGAATATATTTCGGAAGAGTTCACTCAAGCTTTAGCAGCATATAGTGTTCTTGAATATAAAAAGGGACCAATCGTTACAAACCTATCTTCATCAATGTTGATGAATTATATTGGGAGCTTATATAAAGTTCCGGTATTCAGGTCATCGGTTGGAGAAGCTAACGTTGTTATGATGATGAAAAAAAACAGGGCTGTAATTGGCGGGGAAGGAAATGGCGGTGTAATTTTTCCTCCTGCTCATTATGGGAGAGATAGTCTTGTCGGAATGCTCCTGATTCTTGATCTCCTGGCGCGAAGGAAGGTTAAACTTTCAAAATTATTAGAGAAATTTCCAACTTATCATATAATTAAAGCAAAGAAATATTCTGAGAACGGTTATGTTGACAGGGATTTAATTTTGAATTTTTTCCCGGGTGGAGAGATTGATGACCGGGATGGTATCAAAATCATATTTAAAGATTCTTGGGTTCACATCCGGGCTTCGGCGACTGAGCCCGTTATTCGGGTTATTGCAGAAGCTGACTCAAAGAAAAAAGCAAATAATTTAATTAAAAAAGTTTTAGATATAATTTAAAAAGACTTGGAGAAAATATTGTGTGTGGCATAATTGGGTATATAGGAGATAAGCAGGCAAAACCGTTGATAATGGATGGATTGAAGCGTTTGGAGTACAGGGGTTATGACAGCTCCGGGATCGCCTTGATTACTGAAGCAGGAGAATTAATCCTGGAAAAGAAGATGGGCAAGATTGAGATGCTTGAAAATCATCTTAAGGGCATGGAGATCAACTCAACTTTTGGAGTTGGTCATACTCGCTGGGCAACTCATGGTAAACCAACCGATATTAATGCACATCCGCACATGGACTGCAAGCACGAAATTGTAGTTGCGCATAATGGAATCATTGAAAACTTTAAAGTCCTGAAGGATATTTTAATTAAGAAGGGTCATAAATTCATTTCAGATACTGATACTGAGGTCCTTGTTCATTTAATTGAAGAATTTTATAAAGATAAAATTGAAATTGAAGTTGCAGTACGTTATGCATTACAGGAGATTGAAGGAACGTTTGGAATTGTAGTCATCTCGAAAAGAGAACCGGATAAAATTATTTGTGCAAGGAATTCAAGCCCTATAGTAATCGGTGTTGGTGAAGGTGAGAATTTTATTGCATCAGACACCCCTGCAATCTTAGGTCATACAAAGAGAATGGTTTATCTTGACGATGACGAAATCGCGATCATTAAAAAAGATAGTTTTCGAATAATTAACATGAAAAATGTTCCAATTACAAAAGAAGTTCAGGAGATAGAATGGTCAATTGAACAAGCGGAAAAGGGCGGGTACCCTCACTTTATGCTGAAGGAGATATTTGAGCAGCCTGACGCAATCCATAATACAATGCTTGGTCATTTAATGGAGGACATTGGTGATACACGGCTTGGTGGTTTTCGAATTTTCAGCGATGATGAATTAAGGGATCTTGAAAGAATAATAATAATTGCATGTGGAACATCATGGCATGCTGCATTAATTGGAAAGTATTTAATAGAGCAATTTGCACGAATTCCGGTTGATGTTGATTATGCTTCTGAATTCAGGTATCGAAACCCGGTTATTAATAAGAGAACCTTAATATTTGTAATCAGTCAATCGGGTGAAACCCTTGATACTCTCGCAGCAATGAGAGAAGCTCAGAATCGAGGCGGGAAAGCATTCGGAATCGTGAATGTTGTCGGATCAACAATCGCAAGAGAATCAGACTGCGGGGTATATACTCATGCCGGACCTGAGATTGGAGTTGCGTCAACAAAAGCGTTTACTTCACAACTTACTGCTTTAATACTGATCGCAATCTTCCTTGGAAGAAAAAGAAACCTTTCTCTTTCTCAGGGAAAAAGATATATAAATGAGTTAAAATTAATCCCTGACAAAATAAATAAGATCCTTGAGAATACTGATAGTATAAAACAATTGGCAAAAAAATTCTTTGAACATAATAACAGTCTGTATTTAGGTCGGGGTTATAATTTCCCAATCGCACTTGAAGGAGCATTAAAGTTAAAGGAAATTTCTTATATCCATGCTGAAGGTTATCCTGCTGCTGAAATGAAGCACGGTCCGATTGCTCTCATCGATAAAAATATGCCGGTTGTGTTCATTGCTCCAAAAGACAGTGCTTACGAAAAGATTGTAGGGAATATAAATGAAGTCATGGCCCGGGATGGAATAGTCATGGCTGTATCAAACGAAGGTGATGAAGAGATTGCCAAACATTGTGATGAGGTTCTATTTATCCCTGAAACAATCGAAGAATTCACCCCGCTGCTAACAGTCATACCTCTTCAATTATTAGCTTATTATATTGCTGTCCTGAGAGACTGTGATGTTGATAAACCAAGGAATCTTGCAAA
>DAOVMD010000032.1 GCA_030630935.1 Candidatus Mcinerneyibacteriota bacterium
AATCCAGATTATCAAAATAATAAGTAACCCGGTCAACATCCATTGAATCCTGGAAAAGGTAATTTTAAGTATGTATTTGAAACTCAAAATAATAATTAACCCTAACATTAAAACAAGCAGCATTACATTATTAAATCTAACCAGGAAAAATGTGAATACAATACCTGCGATAAAACCTCCCAGTCCGTCCAGGAAGTATATCCTGCCGATCTCATTGCCTAAACCTTTCGAATCTATAACAAGTTGAATAAAAAGGATGCAGGTCAGGAAAGTTATGGGAGTAACAGCAAATAATCCTGATATTAAAATAACACTTAATGAAAATACTTTCCCGGTAACAGTATTTGTCAATGGAATAAAAATAGTTAATATAATATAACTAAATAAGAATGTAAAAACTAAGATAAAAAGGGAATTCACTAAACGTTTTCGGATATTTTTTAGTTTTACAAAAATCCTTTTCTCAAGTAACCCGCCAATAATCCAACCAAGGAAATAAAACATAAAGAATATCCCGAGAATAAGTTCATTTCCTCGAAAAGTAATTAGGAATTCTCTAATTAAAATTGTTTGAATAATAATTGAAAGGAAACCCGCAAAGACCGGGAGGAGTCTTTTCATTGCCAAATACCGGGAATCTGTGCTCCGCACTTTTTACATTTCCCAGCCTCCGTAATATTTTCTAATGAAATGATATAACCATATCTCTTTATCAAGAGCTCTTTACAATTTGGGCAATACGTGTTTGAAGCAGTATGTCCCGGAACATTTCCAATATAAACAAAATTCAATCCTTCTTCAATAGCAATCTTTCTCATCTTCTCAAGTGTTGAAGTTGGAGTTGGTTCCAGGTTTTTCAATTTATACATAGGGTGGAATCTCGAGAAATGGAGAGGAACATCCGGACCAAGTTCTTTTTTTATCCATTTACACATTTCCCTAATCTCATCAGGATTATCATTCTTCCCCGGAACAATTAATGTTGTAATCTCAATCCAAACTCCTTCTTCATGCATAATTTTGATTGTATCTTTAATCTTCTCAAGATCACAGCCCACAACATCTTTATAGAATTTTTTGTTATATCCTTTAAGATCAATATTGGCGGCATCAATTACTTTACAGAGTTCCCGTAATGGTTTCTCACAAATATATCCAGCTGTAACCATTACATTTTCCAAACCATTTTGATGGGCGAGTTTTGCAATGTCATAAACATACTCATAAAATATTATCGGCTCACTATATGTATATGCAATTGAAGTTGATTTTAATTGAATAGCCTTCTGTACAATATCTTCCGGGGACGCTTCTAAAACAGGGAGGTCTTCAGGTTTTTTTTGTGAGATGGTATAGTTCTGACAGAAAAAACAGTGAAGATTACAGCCTGCAGTGGCAATTGAAAAGGCCTTTGTTCCGGGAAGGAAATGATAAAAAGGTTTCTTTTCAATTGGATCATTGTGAAATGTTACAATCCCGCCATATACTAATGTATAAAGAATCCCTCCACGATTCTCCCTTACTTTGCATATTCCACGGTCACCATCTTTTAATTCACAGAAATTTGGACAAAGTGTACACTTTACCTTCTTCCCAGGTAATTTCTGATAATACGATGCTTCCCTGGATCCTCCAATAACTTGAAATGGAAATTGGGAAATAAGAATTAAAACAGAACAAACAGTTAAAAATAATTTAATCGTTTTTTTCATTTTTTATTTTTATCTTGATTTTCTTTTCTGCTGTTTTGTTTTCGTCTCAATCTTTTCCAGTTGAACTTTAATCAAATCCATTACCTTATCATAATCAGGGTCACTGAACTTATCTAAGATTAACATTGATTGATCATAATATTTTAATGCTTCCTGATTTGAAAATTGATTCTGAGCTTTTTCTGCAGCTTCCATTGAATATATAAATGCCTTAAACCAGCTTTGCGCGTGAAAAAAGTGGTGTGCTAAAAGATCAAATTGCTTTTTTAAATTCCGTTTATGTTTTGATTCAATTAAATCTGCTAATTTTAAATGGTTTTTTCTACGCAAACTGAAGGAGAGGCTCCCATAAGCAACTTCCTGGGTTAAAATATGTTTAAAGAAATAAATAACATCCTTTCCTTTCTTGACTATTATTAAATCGAGTGTATTCAAATCTTTCAGGATTTTATCAATATCATGTTCCGCAGTATAAAGGTTTAAGAGGGTTCCAGTTGTAAACTCACGCCCTATCACTGAAGCAACCTGTAATAGTCTCCTCGATTCCTCAGAGAGCCTGTCAATTCGGGACATAATAATATCCTGAATGCTATCAGGAATATCAACTTTCTTAATCTCCTTCCGAATCACCCAGTGTTTACCCTTCTTAAAAATCAGACCTGACTCAAGAAAAGATTTAATGACTTCTTCAACATAGAAAGGATTACCTTGAGATTTTGTCATAATAAAATTCTGAATTCTTTCGGGGATCTCCTTAATATTCACTAAACCCTTGATGAGTTCAATACTCTCTTCTTTAGAAAATTCTTTCAAGAAAATAGATTTGAAATTTTTATTTTTATTAAATGTAAATCCTGGTAAAAGTTCCCGGGCTCCCAGAATTATAAATAACTTATTCTTTTCACAATCTGAAATTACATAATTAAGTAATTCGATTGAAGCGTTATCCATCCAATGAGTATCTTCTAATATTAATAGAAATGGTTTGGATTTTGTTTGGTATTTAAATATTCTACTAATGATTGCAAATAATCGTTCCCTCTTTAATTTTGCATTGAGTGATTTTATTAGAGTATTCTCTTTAAATGAATAATCAAGAAGTCCGTAAATTAAAGGCAGCCAATTCTTGAATTCGGGATCGATTTTTAATAATTGCTTTTTTATCTGAGTCTTTTCATTCTCAGGATTATTTAGTCCGGTTAATCCAAAGATATTTTTTAAAATCTCCTTCCATGGAAGAAATGAAATGTTCTGACCATAAGAATGACAAGCACCTATACTTACTTTAAATTTCTTATTAATAAATACCTTTATGATCTCTCTAATCAGCCTGGATTTCCCAACCCCCGCTTCTCCCTGAAGAACAATAACCTGCTCACTCCCTTTAGAAACCGTTTGTGAAATTGCCTTAATTAATCTCAGCTCCTCAGTTCGACCTATTAATTTCTTCGATTCAGAAAGCCATTCTGCAATTAAAGCTTTCCTGATCTCTTCACCAGGTTGAAAGATTTTTATCTTCGTCGTCTTGCCTTTTAATTGAACTTCATTTCCTTTACCAAATATAAAATTCCCTGAGATACTTTTAGCAATCGGTTCCGCAACAACTACAGAATCTTTTGAAGCAAACTTAATGATCCTGGCAGCAACATTTACCACATCACCCATTACTGTATATTCCTGTCGAAGTTCACTCCCGACAATCCCTGCAAAAACATACCCGGAATTAATTCCTATTTTTTGGGTAAACCCTGAAAGGGTTTTTGGTTTTGCAGAAATAATCTCTTTCGAGAACTTAACTGCACGGAAGGTATCATCCTCATGAGAATAAGGTGCCCCGAATAAAATTATAATCTTAACACCGTTTGTGTCAAAATTAATTTTATTAATTACACCACCAAAAGTCAGGACTATTGTTTGAAGATATTCAAAATATCTCTTAAATAATATAATGGAGATATTAGAATTAAATATAGCACTTAAAAATACAACCGTACTACGTCGATGTTCACCTAATAACCCTGATGATTTCTTTTTAAGTTTCAGTTTTGAAAGTAGACCGGGTAATAAAAAATCTGAATACTGAGATAAAATACCGGAAAGTTCTTCGATCTCACCAGGAATTATTAATGTATCTAATCTCTTTGGATTTGAATGGGTTTTTCTATCTAAACCCAGAAGAACATTTAAGCCGGGTCCTGCTTTTTTAAAGCGGATATCCTTTTTTACTTGTTTTAATAAAGAAGAGCCTAATAATATCTGTGAGCTTTTCACAAGATTCTCAAGTTTCGCTAATTTAAATGAAACTTTACTGAATATAAAGTATTTCTTAGGTAAATTTGATTTCCCTAGTATAATTGACGAAACTTTGCCGGATTCTAAAACCTGGTGAATTCCAATATTAAAAGTTCCGTGCCTTGTTTTAATTTTCCTTTTTGCCCGGGATTGCTTTTTTATTTTTAATGCCGAATCTAAAGCTCTGAAATAAAAGGTCGAATCTGTATTCGTAAGTTTTGGAAAAATTGCTTCAATTGAATCTCCACCGAAATTTACAACATCACCATTGTTTTCTAAAATAATTTTTATAATTGGTTTAAAATAAGAATTAATAACTGAAGTTATCTCCTCAGCACCTTCACGGCCAAGTTTCGCAAGTCTCTCTGTCATTTTTGTGAAACCTGAAATATCAATAAGCATTAGCACCGCATCTTTATCTTTTAAAAATAAATTAGAATTATAAACTCCTTTCGGGAACATCGGAATAAAATTATTTAACAAATCCTTGAAATGATTCTTAATATCTGATTCTAATTTCTTTGAAATCTTTTTGCCCGAGAACAGTTTTTGCCTGAGATGATCATTGAGAAATTCATTAGTTTTATCTATTTGATTTATTTTCATTAAGTTTAACTTTTTAATTCAGCAATTTTGAAATTAGTATTAGTATAAATGCAGATTTCTGCAGCGACCTTCATTGCTTCCTCAACAATTTTAACTGGTGTTAATTTTGTGTTTTTCAAAAGGGCTTTTGCTGCAGCAACTGCATAAGGCGCGCCTGAGCCAATCCCTAAAACACCATCTTCCGATTCAATAACATCTCCAGTCCCGGAGATTAATAAGGTTGCTTCTTTTCCAACTGCAAGCATTAGAGCCTGTAGTCTTCTTAGAACCTTGTCAGTTCTCCATTCCTTGGCTAACTCAACTGCTGCTTTTAAAAAGTTACCGGGATACTTATTTAGTTTCTTTTCAAACCTCTCAAATAAAGTGATTGCATCTGCAGTTGAACCTGCAAAACCTATTAAATATTTCCCACCCTTTAAAGTCCTGATTTTATTCGCATTACCCTTTAAGATGGTGCTGCCTAAAGTGATCTGACCATCACCGGCAATGGCGACCTTATCACCTTTTCTAACACTTAAAATTGTTGTTCCGGTAAAATTATAATTTTTCATTTCAACTCCTTGGATGAGTTTTTTTATAAACTTCCTTTAATCTTTTTGTTGTCAGGTGAGTATAAATTTGAGTAGTTGATAAACTTACATGTCCCAGAAGCTCCTGAACAGCACGGAGATCTGCACCATTATTAAGAAGGTGAGTTGCAAAAGTATGACGGAATGTATGTGGTGAGACATGTAATTTCAAACCGATTTTTCTTATGATGCTATTAATAATACGTCTTATACTCCTTGTGCTGATTCGATTACCTGATTTTGTAATAAATAAAGGATTATCCTGGCTCGAGAAGTGGTCTTGATATTTCACCAGACCTCTTGCTAAATATTTATCCAGCCAATCCTGAGCAGCTCCACCGATCGGAATAATTCTTTCTTTTTGTCCTTTGCCGAAAACCTTTAAGACCCCGCCGATACTATCATATGACCTGATATCTGTCCCGACCAATTCAGAAACTCTAATCCCTGTGCTATATAAAAGTTCTAACATAGTCCGATTCCGGAGGCTTAGAAAAGTATCGTCTATAATCGAGTCAAGTAAAGTATTCATATCCGATTCCTCAAGATATTCAGGGAGACGTTTTGGCCTTTTTGGACGGATAATTGCATCAACAGGATTATTCTCCAATTCACCCGATCTAATTAAATATTTAAAAAAACTTTTTAATGCTGAAAGCTTCCGGTTAATGGAATTCTTACCCAGATGTTTTTGTTCAGACATAAAACTCAGAAAGTGCCTGATTGTGAAATGATCAATTTTTTCTACTGAAATATCTATATATTCATCTGCTAAAAATTCAATAAAAACTTTTATATCATCCCGATAACTTTTTATAGTATGGGGTGAATAATTTCTCTGGTTCTTAATATAGAGTAAAAACTCATCTAATCTCTTTTGTAGATTCAATGTTTTGAAGCCTTCGCTGACTTTAAGACGTTTGAAACTCTCTCAACAAATTGCTTTTTCTCGATAGGTTTAAATAGAAAATCTACAGCACCTATGTTTAAACCATACGAAACATATTGAGATTTTCGATAAACACCTGATAAAAAGATAATTGGAATATCTGATAGACCCGGGGTCTTCTTGAGCTGTTTAGCAAAATCAAACCCGTTTAATTTGGGTAGAATTACATCCAGGACAATTAAGTCAATGTTCTCTCTCGATAGTATATCTTTTGCCATGAATGCATCAGCTGCTGTAAAAACTTTACATCCTGAATCTTCCAGAATTATCTTCATTAGTTTCAAAATAAATTTATCATCATCAACAATTAGAACTAATCCCTTTTCCTTGCCCGCACCCGGGGTAAAAGACGGAGTACTTTCAAATGTAATTTCGAGTTCTTTCTGAAAAAGGTCATCAAGCATTTGAGTAATCTGTTTATTCAATTCAACAAACTCAGGTTCTAATTTGGTTACTTTCTGATATTCAACTAATGCAGCCTTAATATTATTCTCCTCCTGATAAATATTTCCGAGGTATAGATGTGCATCAATATTATTTGGTTTCTCCCTGATGAAATTTATCAGCATTCTCTTAGCTTCGGAATAATTTTTATGTTTCATCAAGAATTGAGATTTTATAATATCAATATCCCTATAATTTGGATTAATAGATTTTATCTTTGCAAATATCTGTTTTAATAATGACGTTTTATCCAGCTCCAGAAAAGATTGTGCCATCTTGAGGTAACCGGGAAGATAATCGTCTTTTATCTCAATCGCCTTCTTCAAATACTCAAGCGAGTCCTTGGGTCTTTTCATCTGGATTAATATCGTTCCAAGCTTAACCAGAGTAACATAATCGTCCGGTTTCTCTGAAATTATCCTTTTATATTGAGCAATTGTTCTTTCGTATGTTGTTTGCTGATCCTTTTTCTCTTCTGCAAAAACCTGAATTCTTTCAGCAAAACTCGTCGATACTTCATTCACAAAGATACTATGCATAAGTTTTCTTAATTCGGATTCGGGGCTTTCAAGTTTAACTTTAAGCAAGTAACTATCGAGGGATGATTGAAGTTCTTCAGCAGATTCATATCGATAATCTTTATTTCTCTCAAGCATCTTTAATATAATCATATCAAGGTCAGGGTCTAAATCAGTTCTAATAGTTGAAGGTGGTTTAATCTCCATATCCCGTACTTTATTAAGAATCTCTTCCGATGAAGAACCTGTGAATAATCTTGCCCCGGTAATTGTCTCATATAAAACAATCCCAAGTGAAAAGATATCAGATGTTTTTTCAATGTTTTTCCCTATTGTCTGTTCAGGTGACATATAAGAGAATTTCCCTTTCAAAATATTCTCCTGGGCACCAAGGAAACTTGCAGCTTTCGCAATTCCGAAATCTGTTAATTTGACTTCACCTTCAAAAGACAAGAGCATGTTTTGCGGGCTTACATCTAAATGAACAATATTTAATGAATTGCCAAACTGATCTTTTTTTCGATGTGCATAATCAAGAGCTTGTGCGATATTCCTGGCAATATAAACTGCAAGTTCAATTGGAAAGTACCTTGCTACAAACTTAAATTTTGTAAGAACCTCTTTCAGGTTTTTCCCGAAGAGATATTCCATAACAATATAGAAATTCTTCTTATATTTATCCAGCTCAAAAATCTGGATTATATGTTGTTGGGATAATTGTGCGGATAATTTAGCTTCATTAATGAACATTGTAACAAAATCTTCATTGTTAAGGATAGTTTCTTTAATGAACTTGATCGCAACGATTTTCTCAAAACCACTAACTCCAAGTTTCTTCGCTTTCCAGACAGACGCCATCCCGCCTTCCGCGATCAAATTAAGCAACTGATAATTACCTACTCTAAGACCTTCCTTCATTTTACCTCTTTAAAAAGACCTTTTTTTAATATTGAAACTATTATTATAACAGTAAATGCTAAAATTATCAAGTTAAAAATTAAAAAAATCCATTGATTATTAATGAAACTTGATAAGAACCCGATACCGGCAAGAAGAATTGCGGCAAGTGAGAATATCCAAAGGACTTTAGTTGTATCGGGATATTTCTCTAGAAAAATATGATGAAGATGTCCTTTATCAGCGGAAAAGATGCTTTTTTTCTTTAAGCTACGCCGGATAACCGCAAAAGCCAAATCAAATAATGGAATGTAATATGCAATGCAGAAGATAAACATCCCCTTCCAGAATCCTTCATAAGCCATCAATAATAATCCTGAATAAGCCACAATTACTCCTATCAGCATGCTCCCTGCGTCTCCGAGGAACATTCTGGCTTTTGGTAAGTTGAAGAATAAAAAAACCAGAATTGGAACGATGAAATATGAGAAAAACGGAAATTTCAAGATGAATGCGGTAAAACTCAGGAATATTAAAGCCATCATCGACAGCTGCCCATCAAATCCATCATTCATATTTGAAGCATTAATTATAGCTGTAATGAATAGAATTCCAAATATCCAGTTAAGTGCAGGGATTGGGAAAAGCTCAGGAACCAGATCTGTTACCAATAATAGAAGTGCTGCAGTAATAAGCTGGAATATTAATTTAATTATTGGGGATAGATCAAAGGAATCATCAATCAATCCGATTATTACTAAAAGGGATCCGGCAACAATTGCACCCAAGGTCTTATCAAAATATCCGGATATAATCATCCCGATGAATAATCCGAAAAAAATCCCTACCCCGCCAAGTATTGGAATATGTTCCGTGTGAATTTTCCTCGTGTCAACTTCAGCAAAATCCAGTACGTTGAATCGCGAAGATAGTTTCTCAAGGGAAAAAAGGATAAACAATGTAATTATAAAATCTATAAAGATATAGATAAAAACCTTCAAAGTTATCTCCCTTATAATTTTTCTTTAAAGTACTCGATCGTCTTTTTAAGTCCTTCCTCAAGTGTAACCTTAGGTTTCCAATTTAGAAACTCTTGTGCCCGGGCAATATTTGGTTGACGTATTTTAGGATCATCAACCGGCAGTTTTTGGAAAATTATATCTGATTGAGAACCGGTTAATTTAATCACGATCTCCGCGAATTCCAGGACTGTCATCTCTTTTGGGTTTCCAAGGTTAATTGGATAGTGCTCATCAGTTTCCATGAACGTGAGCAGACCTTCAACCAAGTCCTGTACAAAACAGAAGCTCCTGGTTTGTGAACCATTCCCAAAAACTGTTAAAGGATTATTTAATAAAGCCTGATTGATAAATGCGGGTACAACTCTACCGTCATTCTTTCTCATCCTTGGTCCGAAAGTATTAAAGATTCTAACAATTCTCGTATCAAGTCCATGATACCTGTAATACGCCATTGTAATCGCTTCAGCAAACCGTTTAGCTTCATCATAAACACCTCGGGGACCGATCGGATTTACATTGCCCCAATAATCTTCAGTTTGAGGATGAATAAGCGGATCACCATAAACTTCCGAAGTGGAAGCGAGAAGAAACCCGGCTTCATGTTCTTTGCATAAACCCAACATATTATGTGTTCCTAACCCGCCAACTTTAAGTGTCTGGATAGGGTATTTCTGATAATCAATCGGGCTTGCAGGAGAAGCAAAGTGAAAAATAAAATCAATTTTAATATCTGTATAAAACGGTTTACTAACATCATAATAAATAAATTCAAAGTTTTCATTATTCATATGATGCTTAATGTTCTCACGGTTACCGGTAATTAGATTATCAATACAGAGTACTTTATTTCCTCGCTTGAGGAGATTATCAATTAAATGTGACCCTATAAATCCAGCACCACCTGTGACTGCAACTCTCTTCATATGCCAACTCCATAATACTCAAAACCCAGGTCATTTAATTTATCCTGATCGTAAATATTACGACCATCAATTATTATCGGGGAGTTTAAGTTTTTCTTTATCTTTTCAAAATCGGCTTGTTTGAATTCATTCCATTCAGTTAAAATCAAAAGGGCATCTGCACCCTTTAAAATATCATACATACTGCTTCCAAACTCGATGTTATCATTAAAGATTGCCCTGGAGTTCTCAACTGCAACAGGATCAAATGCCTTTATTTTTACTTTCTGATCAAGAAGTCGATTAATAATATCAATAGATGGAGCATCACGCATGTCATCTGTATTGGGCTTAAATGCAAGACCCCAAATTGCTAATGTCTTACCTTTTAAATTACCAAATACTTTTTGAATTTTCTTAAAGAATAATTCCTTCTGAAGTTCATTTACATTAATTACTTCCTTAAGTAATTTCAGGTCAACTCCCGCTTTTTCTGCAATTTTTATCAGGGCAATTGTATCCTTTGGAAAACATGAACCACCATAACCAATTCCGGCATTCAGGAATTTATTCCCGATCCTTTTATCTAATCCCATACCTTCCGCAACTAATAAAACATCTGCATTAACCCTTTCACAGATATTGGCAATTGCATTAATAAAAGAAATTTTAGTCGCTAAAAAGGCATTCGATGCATATTTAATCATCTCTGCACTTTCCAAATCAGTAATTAATACAGGACAATTAAGGATCTTATATAATTCTGCAATTTGTTTTGCAGCTTTTGTATCATTAGAACCAATAATAATTCTATCCGGGAATAAGAAATCATTGATTGCATTTCCTTCTCTTAAAAATTCAGGATTTGATACAACTGAAAATTTATCCCTGGAAATCCCCTTATCTATCAGGATATTCGCTACAATATCACCTGTCCCGACAGGTACTGTACTCTTATTTACTATTATTTTATATGAGCTGTTTATGCCTTTTGAAATTTCATTAGCTGCAGAAATTAAGTATGAAAGATCAGCATCTCCATTATCTAAAGACGGAGTGCCAACTGCAATATAAATAATATCGCTCTTCTTAACTCCGTCAACTACGTCAGTTTGAAAAACTAAACGGTGCTCGCGGATATTTCGCTTTACTAATTCTTCTAAACGTGGTTCATAAATGGGGATCTTACTTTCACATAAGTTTCCTATCTTAACTTCGTCAATATCAACTCCAATTACATCATTACCCAACTCAGCAAAACACGTTCCGGTTACAAGACCAACATAACCAACTCCAATTACACAAATCTTCATAAACAGTAACTCCTAATTTAAATTTTCAATATGCTCCCTTTGCTTTAAGAACAACCGGGAGGGTCTTTAACAGAATCTTTATATCAAGCCATAATGACCAATTTTCAATGTAATAAATATCTAACTTCACCATATCTTCAAATGATAACTCTGAACGTCCGGAAACTTGCCATAATCCCGTCATACCCTGATTAATATCAAGCCTTTTCAGCTCATTAACTCCATACCTCTCAACCTCCGATGGAATCGGAGGACGGGGACCAACTAAACTCATCTCACCTCTGATAACATTAAAAAGTTGAGGAAGTTCATCTAATGATGTTCTGCGAAGGAATTTTCCAATTCGTGTGATACGGGGATCATCTTTAATCTTAAAGATTGGTCCGGATGCCGTATCAAGATCTTTTAAATCATCCACCATCTCTTCCGCATCCTGAATCATTGACCTGAATTTATAACAATAAAATTCTGTTCTATCCTTCCCAACCCGAAGCTGCTTGAAAAAAACCGGACCTTTCGAATCTAACTTGATCAGGATACTTAAAATCAATAACAATGGAGAGAAAATTAAAATCAAAAACATTGAACCGAAGGAATCCATTAACTTTTTAGTAAAAAGATTCAAACCATGCAGTGGACTTTTCTTGATCATCATAATGGGAATACCATAAATCTCGGTTATGGTCATCTGACCGGCAATTATATTCATTAAATCTGAAACAATTGTAACTACAACATTATTCTTCTCACAAATCCTGATAATCTCTATCTTCTTCTTGTCGGCCATCTCAGTCGAGGCGATGAAGACCTCCTCAATCTCTTGCGACTTTAATGTCTCCGCCAGATCATAAACTGTACCAAGAATCTGAGCATTGAAAATATGAGTTGCACGCTCACTCAGGAAACCAATGAATTTATAACCCTGACCAGGATACTTGATTATCTTATCTCGTATTGAAAAACCAACCTCGTTTAATCCTATAATTAATGCATTCTTCAAACCAAAAATCCTATAAAGTAATCTTACTTCAATCTTCCTGATATAAATCCTAGAAATGGAAATAAAAGTAAAACTTAAAATACCCCAGAAAACTATGATTAGCCTGGAAACAGTATGAGCTTTCTGGATCCAGATTAAAAGAATCGAGATGGCAATAAATGAACCTAAAATTCCCTTGAATACAAACGGAATCTCATCAACTGAGAAAAATGGACTCCTGAATTGATACGATTTTGTGATAATAAAAAAGAAAATGGTAACGATATTTAATATCAGCAATATCTGAAGGTAGGTCTCGTCAAACATTTGAATTTCTTCTAAATTTTCCAATATAAGATCTCTTAACATGATTGCAGCAAAATAAGATATGTTAAATAGAATAACATCTGTAAATATAATTAATACTGAAAATAATGTTTTGCCTTTTTCAAATTTCTTCATATATTTAAATTACCTAATTAAATAACAATTATATCATAAATTAATAGGTTTGTCAAATATTGAAAATACAGATATTAGAAAACCGAGAGCAACAAAGTTACTTGATAATTGGCTGGAAGTGATTAACAAAAAACAAAAAAAAAGAAAAAGAAAAAAAAGACCTGGGACATCCTGTAAATGGGACAAGTAACATTATTGATAAAA
>DAOVMD010000348.1 GCA_030630935.1 Candidatus Mcinerneyibacteriota bacterium
AAAAAATAAAGGTTATAAAGTTTAGTGATGGACTTCATTTAATTAATGAAGTTTCACGAAAAAGCAAAGACATTTTTAAAGAATTTTCTATTCCTATTCCGGGTAAATAAAAACATAGTTATAATTTTTCGGGATTTTAGGTTACAAGAGAATCAGGCAAATTAAAAATCACCATGCTCGGGATGTTAAAGTATGAAAGATCTTTTTTCCAAGGAGTTAGGAAAAAGTCTTTTATTTTACCGGTCGATATAATTCAAGGAACTTATTCCATTAATTATGAATTTAACGGGTATCAAGGGAAATTCCCTTTTCATATTAAAGGAGTTGAATTAAAAGTTGTTGAGTGTGTATTAGATAAACCAGAATATTATAGTGGTGAGACAATTCATACAAGGTATACAATACAGTCCAATAAAAATACTGATATAATTTTAAGAGGTATGATAATAACTCCTGATAGAAAACTTGAAGATTGGTTTAAAAAATCAATGTCTCTTGTAGAAGGATACAATAATATTGAAACATATTACTTATTCAAATCAACCTATTCCGGTGTACATAAAATAGGTTATTCATTTTTAGATATAGACAATGAAAGTAAGGTATTGGTTTCCGGAATAGAAGCTTTTGATGTTGGTAATGGAAAAATCCTTGATTTCATTCCTGATAAAAATGAATATTTATCATTGGAAGATACTGTGTTTTTCAAGGTTATGATTTCCGGCACAGGCAAATATAATCTTCAAATAAAAGAAGGGAATAAAGTTCTATATACTGAAGAAATTATTGTTAATGGTGAGAAATTCCATAAAATATCTTTAAAGGGATTTTCTTTCGGAGAGCATATTTTATTACTATCATTAATAGGTATTGATACAAATGCTACAAAAAAAACCTCTTTTAAATATGGAGTTGGTATTCCGGACTTAAGAACATTTGGTATAGGCATAAGAAGAATTAGAGAAAAATCATATAAGTTTTCATCTACGGTGAGAAACACCAGTTCCCTACCAGCAGAAAATATTAAAACTAGATTCATCCTAAAGAGAAACAATAAAACTTCTCAAATAATTAACGCTAATAGTATTCTTTTAATTGAGGGAGGAGAATCAACTGGTGTATATGCAATAGCTGAAAATTTAGAATATGGTGAATATACTGTTATAATGGAGGTCGATTGGGATAACAATATTTTTGAAAAGAATGAAAATAATAACTCCACATCAAAACAATTCAAGGTAGAAGATAAACAACCTCCTTTAGTTATAATCTCTTCTCCAATATCTGATAAATACTATGGTGGTTCAATGAATATAACTGCTACTGTTTCAGATGAATTCGCAGGAATAGAAAAAGTTACATATTCAATTGATAGAAAATCCCCAAAATTAATGACTCAGATTTCAGGGAATACTTTAAGTGCGGTATTCTCAAATACAATAGATACTTATAAAATGAAAGATGGATTCCATGATGTAAAAATAATTGCGAGAGATAATAATGGTCGTAGAAATTTAAATCCACCACAAGTATTCTTTCATATAGATAATGAAATACCTAAGGTTTTCATAGGCTTTGATTCTCCTGTTATTGCTATAAATAGGAAGTTGTATGTTAAAAACAATACCTCCATTCTCCTTCGTACATCAATTCTTTCATCAGAAATTACAAAATATAAAATTAACAATGGGGATTGGATAATTTATAAAGACCCCTTTACTCTGGGTGAACAGCTGGACGGGGATTATACCATCAGTTTCTTTACTAAAAATGAAGTAGGAAATCAATCTGAAATAAATACCCAGATAGTTTTTCTTGATACAACCCCACCTGAAACAAAAATTTCCTTTGAAGGATTCAAAGATGAAGCTGATGGAAAAATAATTATAAATAAATCCACAAAAATTTTATTAAAATCATCCGATGAAGGATGTGGAGTTAAATTAACCAAATATAGAATTAATAAAGGAGCCTGGATAACATATAAACAACCATTTAAACTAATTGAAATTAATAATAAAAACATTAATGTTGAATTTTATAGTGTGGATAAATTAGAGAATCAAGAAAAGGTTCGAAGTATGGACATAAAAATCTCTGAACAGTAACACCTCTATGGTTCCACATTCGGTAACCATTACCAGTTTACTTTTTTCCAGAAAGTGGAAATGTCAATATCCCTGAATTATTCAGGACTGAATAAGTCCAAGCACTAAAGATTAAATTTCTCATCATCTTTTACTCCAAGTAATTGGTCCGATATTTAAAGAAAAGGACAGGAGTAAATTATTTAAGCACTTGACACAAGCTATCTCAGATCCCACCTATATGGTACTACTCGACACAGAATAAGATTGTCACAGCATTTTAGAAACGTCGACGCTTCGCTAGATCTTTCGATGCACAATGACAAATAACGACTGATAATACTCAAATGCACATGGTATTAAGATTACAAATTAATTTTCAGAGAAACTCAAGATAATTTTCTCTTGACAACTTCTGCGTAATCTGGTATAATTTCAAGTTGTAACCTGCAAGAAAAGGAGTTCAATAATGGCAGAAGAAGGAAAAATTTATGTATGTGATATTTGTGGACAGGAAGTAAAAGTTGAGAAGTCCGGTGCCGGGACATTAGTCTGCTGCAACACAGATATGCATATTAAATAATAATATTATTTAGGAGGTTTATATGAAATTTAAAGACGCAGTTAATTTTGCAATAGAAAAGGAGAAAGATGCTCAAACTCTCTATACCCGGTGTAAAGAAATTGCCAATAATAACAGTGTAAAGAAAATGTTCCAGGAATTAATTGAGCAGGAAAAAGGCCATGAAGAAATGCTAAGAGCATTAGATCTTGAAGCAATCAAAGAATCTTCAGAAAAGGAAGTTGAAGATTTAAAAATTGGAGATTTTCTTGAAGAAACTCCTTTTACTCCTGATGTAACTTACCGTGATGCTCTCGTAATGGCAATTAAACGTGAAGAAAAAGCAAAAGAATTATATGAGATTCTTGCCAAAAGTAGTGTTGACTCAGATGTTAAAAACTTATTTTCAAGATTATCAACTGAAGAAGCAAAACATAAACATAAATTAGAAATTGAGTATGACGAGAATATCTTATCAGAAAATTAGAAAGCTAAGGAACTCTTATAATGGGAAATGCATATTCGAGTAGAGAAATTTTAACAATCGCCGTTAAAATTGAAGAAAACGGTCACGATTTTTATCTTAAACTAAGTAAAGAAAGCAAGGATGAAAAATTGAAAGACCTATTTACAGAACTTGCTGAAATGGAAACTGAACATATTAAACTATTCAGTGAAATGCTTCAAAATGTTCCTGATGATGATTTCGAAACACTAAGTTCTTTTGGGTTTTCTGAAGAGATTTTTCTTTATCTTCAAGCAATTGCAGACTCAAAAATTTTTATTAAGAATAACAACTTTTCCTTAGATACCCAACAGGATATCATAAATGTTTTTGCAATTGCCATTGCCCTGGAAAAAGATTCTATTATTTTCTATTATGAACTTTTACCCTATATATCAGATCAACATAAGAAAACAATCGAAACCATTTTGACCGAAGAAAAAAAACACATCCTTCTACTAGTTGAAAAACAAAAGGAACATTCAAATACTTAATATTAAAAATCCAGTATCTTAAATTACCTCATGAATTCTTGCCAAATAAAAAGTTTAAATATTTGCAAAATAATCTTGTTGAAGAACTTCTATTATAATAAATTCAATGCCCGAATAATCTGACGCTTATGATAATCTATTAACTCATCAGGGGTTCTCCAGGACCTAGTGTTCTGTATTGTAATTAGCTTTCATTATTTTTGATTATTAACCATGTCATATAATGGTGCCAGTTTTTCGATAATTTTATCCGCAGTTTTGGTCCAAACAAATGGTTTTGGGTCAACATTATAAATCTCTAAAT